>CAYOJT010000268.1:0-4094 GCA_964404365.1 uncultured Bacteriovoracaceae bacterium | reverse complement strand
AATCATGATTCCTCCGACGGGACCCAGAAGACTCGAGTACGCGATGAGCCACTTAAAGATATAACCCTGCGGGTCCGCAATCAGCTTCCAAGGGAAAATTAAAACCCCTATAACCCCCGTGATATATCCACCCGTTCGGAAATCGATTTTTTGGGGAGCAAGATTTGAAAAATCATTCGCTGGGCTAACAATGTTCGCAGCGATGTTCGTAGCAAGCGTCGACATGGCGACTGCAAGCATCGCGATCGTCACCAGAAGCTTCGACTCGAATTTGCCTGCGAGCACCACTGGATCCCAAATCGACTCACCAAACACAATCACGGTCGCGCTCGTGACGACGACACCAACGAATGCGAAAAGCGTCATTGAGGGTGGAAGACCGATAGCTTGACCCATGATCTGAGCCCGCTGGGATTTAGCGTAGCGTGTGAAATCAGGGATATTGAGAGACAGAGTCGCCCAGAAGCCCACCATTCCCGTAAGCGCAGGAAAAAAATAGGCCCAGAACTGCGAGGAAGATTCGAATTTCGAAGGCTGAGCGAGAATAGGACCCAGTCCATGCGCCGCCGAAACCGCCCAAATAAAAAGCGCAATCGTCGCAACCGGGAGAAAGATCGCCTTGAAGACGAGGAGTTTTCGAATGCTCTCCACACCGAGATAGACGATCCACATGTTGAGAGCCCAGAACGCCAGAAACGTCAGGGCCGGAATCGTATCCAGGCCCCAGGACGCAGGGAAAATAGAACCCATTTCACCGAGCGATGGAGACCAAACCTTCAGCATCTGAAAAATCGCGAAGCCACCAATCCAGGTTTGAATCCCAAACCATCCGCAGGCCACAATCGCACGCAAAACAGCTGGAATATTTGCGCCACGAATGCCGAAGCTTGCGCGAGCGAAGACCGGAAATGGAATTCCGTACTTCGCGCCTGCATGACCATTCAAGAGCATCGGCAGAAGAACGATCGCGTTCCCGAGAAATATCGTCAGAATGGACTGCCACCAGTTCATCCCGCCATTAATCAGGGAACTCGCGAGCATGTAAGTCGGGATACACAAGCTCATCGAAATCCATAGGGCCGCAAAGTTCCAGGTTCCCCAGGTTCTTTCGCTTGCGGTGGTTGCTCTCAGATCTTCATTTGAGTAGCTCATAGGTCGAAATCTTTTGCGTTTTAGAGTTTAGGCTTTCACGGCCATGGGATTATTCGGGTGCTTAGTCCAAGGAAGGTATGGGCCCTTCTGAGGTTGAGGCACCATCGTGATGCAGTCCGCAGGACATACCAGGTTACAAAGATTACAGCCCACGCATTCGGCATCAATCACGTCATAACGACGGCCATTTTTCGAAATCGCCTGGTGAGACGTATCTTCACAAGCGATGTAACAGAGGCCACAGTTAATGCATTCGTCCTGATTGATCTTCGCGATGGTTTTGAAATTGAGGTCGAGTTCGTTCCAGTTTTTGACGTTTGGAATCGCCTTCCCCATGAAGTCGGTAAGCTTTGCGTAACCCTTCGAATCCATCCAGTGATTGAGTCCATCCGCCATGTCTTGAACGATCTTGAAACCGTAGTGCATAGCGGCCGTACAAACCTGAACAGACCCCGAGCCAAGAGAGATAAACTCAGCCGCGTCTCTCCAGGTCGAAATTCCACCAATGCCTGAGATTGGCAGCCCAAAAGTCGCAGGGTCGCGCGCGATCTCAGCCACCATATTGAGTGCAATAGGCTTCACGGCCGGCCCACAATAACCGCCGTGCGTGCCTTTCCCGCCAACGACCGGCGTCGGCGCCATGGCGTCGAGATCGACTGTCACGATGGAGTTAATCGTATTGATGAGCGAAACAGCATCTGCTCCGCCCTTCTTCGCAGCGCGGGCAGGAATCCTCACGTCTGTGATATTCGGCGTAAGTTTTACGAAGACGGGCATGCGAGTGTTCGCTTTACACCAGCGCGTCACCATCTCGACGTAATCGGGTACCTGTCCGACGGCTGATCCCATTCCACGCTCCGACATTCCGTGGGGGCAGCCGAAGTTCAGCTCGATCGCATCCGCTTCGGTATCATCGACTTGTTTTAGGATCGACTTCCAAGACTCCTCATCACAAGGAACCATGAGCGAAACGACGACGGCGCGATCTTTCCACTCACGCTTCGTCTCTTTAATTTCCCGAAGATTCACCGCGAGAGGACGATCCGAAATGAGCTCAATATTATTGAAGCCCATCACCTTGTTCCCGTTGTACTCGACCGCACCATAGCGGGATGAAACGTTAACGACTGGAGGATCAAGACCTAAAGTCTTCCAAACTACCCCGCCCCATCCGGCCTGGAACGCGCGAACAACGTTATATTTTTTATCCGTAGGCGGCGCAGATGCGAGCCAGAAAGGATTCGGAGATTTAACGCCTGCAATATTACAACTCAGGTCAGCCATTAGTTTGCTCCCTTGTTTAAACCCATTTGAAGGATTCCAGTACTCGTGCGATCCGACAACTTCCGATCAATTGCGTGAGCGGCAAGTTTTCCATGTTCAACGGATGTGACCGTGAGATCCTCGCCGACATCCACACAATCTCCGCCGGCGAAAACGCCCGCAACACTCGTCTCGAAAGTTGGATTTACCACGATTTTTCCGTGCTCGAATTTAAGCGCTTGTCCGCCCGCTTGGATCTGATTTTGGTCGAGCGTCTGACCGATGGCCTTAAAAACCTGAGTTGCAGGGATTCTGAACGACTCGCCCGTACCTTCTACTTTTCCATCCGAATTCAGATAGGTGTATTCAAGTTCGATTTCCTTACAGCCCGCCGTATCTCCGATGATCTTTGTAGGTTTGACCCACGTTTTGATCATGACTCCATTTAACTGGGCGAGTTCCTGCTCATGCCACGTAGCGCCCATTTCCTTTTCACCGCGGCGGTAAGCGATCGTAACGAATTCTGCGCCGAGTTTCTTCATCTGAATCGCGATATCAACGGCAGTATTTCCGCCACCAATCACTACGACATGTTTCGAAACCTGAAGCTTCGAAATATCTTTCGACTGGCGAATCACCTCGATGTATTTTGCGGCATCGATCACACCCGGAAATGCTTCGCCTGGAATTCCTAGGCGATTTACGCCCCCAAGCCCCACACCTAAGAACACCGCTGGGTAGGTCTGCTTTAAAGAATCGAGCGTGAAGTCCCTTCCGAAAACCTTTCCGTGATGAACCGTGATTCCACCGATCGAAAGAATGAAATCGACTTCCTTCTTCGCAAAATCCTTTGCCATCTTATAAGGAGCTAGACCGTACTCATTGAGACCGCCTGATTTCGGACGTGCCTCAAAAACATCAACATCGTAGCCGAGAACTGCAAGCCGATGCGCGCACGACAGTCCCGCAGGACCCGCACCCACTACTGCGATTTTAATGTTCTTCAGTGGAGCGCGGATAAACGGATGGTCCGAAATGCCACCGAGCTTATCCATATAAGTATCAATCGCAAATCTCTGAAGCTGACCGATCTGAACCGGCTTTTCCTCAGCCTTTTCGCGAACGCAGGCACTTTGACAAAGAGTTTCGACGGGACAAGCGCGAGCGCAGGTTCCGCCCATAATGTTCGCGGACAAAATATCAAAGGCCGCACCCTTAATGTTATCGTTCCCAATTTTACGGATAAAACTCGGGATATCGATTCCCGTTGGGCAAGCCTCGATACAAGGTGCATCGAAACAATAATAACACCGAGAGGCTTCAATTCGCGCCTGTTTCAGATCGAGGGGTTCTAGGATGTCTTTGAAAACATCGTCGTACCGTTTTGTCACCACTGATTGAGTCATAATAGGCTCCGTTGATATCGCTTACTTACAGGTTACTTTCTTCACTGCTTCGCAATGGCTGCGAATGACTTGTCCATGACGTCCAAGATGAAATCCACGTCTTTATCGGTGATGTTGATCGGAGGCGCGACACGAATGACGTTCCCATAAAGACCGCCTTTTCCAAGTAAGAGTCCCCGCTCTTTACACTCGTCCATGAACTTGATCGCTTCTTGTGAAGCGTATTCTTTCGTCGTGCGATCTTTCACAAGTTCAGCGCCAAGAAGAAGTCCG
>CAYOJT010000267.1:0-4105 GCA_964404365.1 uncultured Bacteriovoracaceae bacterium | reverse complement strand
GACCGGCTGGCCCTTCACGGGTGGCGGAGATTTTTTATAAGCTTCCGTCACGAGCTTGCAAAGGTTTTGATAGCCTTCGAGATTCTTCGCTAAAAGTACGAGCTGATGGAATTTCGGTTTAAAGTTCTGGGAAGCCGGGCCCTGCATCGCAGTAAGCGCCGCCTGGGCGCCTGCATAACCGTTTTCTAAGTACCAGCAGTCGACACCGATGATGGGCTTCACTTTTTTATCTTTTGCGGCCAAGTAAAAGTCGATTGCACCGAAAAGGTTGTTCGTGTCGGTGATCGCGACCGCAGGCATCCCCATTTCGGAAGTTTTCGCGATCAAGTCCTCAACGTGAATCGCTCCTTGGAGGAGCGAATACTGAGTGTGGACGTGCAAGTGCACGAAATTTCCATTCGGAGCGCTGGTTGTTTGTACTTCAGCCATAAATCCTCACTCCCACTCGATCGTCGCAGGTGGTTTAGATGAAATATCGTAAACCACGCGATTCACGCCCCGAACCTCATTACAAATTCGGGAAGAAACCTTCGCTAAAAATTTAGAATCAAAATGGAACCAATCCGCAGTCATCCCATCCGTCGAGGTAACCGCTCGAAGAGCGATACAATAATCGTGAGTGCGGCCATCACCCTGAACGCCCACGGAACGAATCGGGAGGAAAACGCCCATGGCTTGCCAGATTTGATCGTAAAGTCCTTCGTGTTTGAGCTCCTCAATGAAAATTTCATCGGCGAGCCGGAGAATATCGGCGCGCTCCTTGGTCACTTCTCCCACAATACGAACACCCAAGCCCGGACCCGGGAACGGGTGACGCTTCAGGAACTCAACCGGAACTCCGAGTTCGCGACCCAACGCGCGCACTTCGTCTTTAAAAAGCTCACGAAGGGGTTCGATGAGTTTAAATTTCATGTCCTTGGGGAGCCCGCCCACGTTGTGGTGCGATTTGATGGTCGCGGAATGTTTCTTAGCTGAGCCGGAAGTATCACTTGGCGCAGGCGATGACTCAATCACGTCCGGGTAAAGCGTACCCTGAACTAAAAACCCTGGCAGATGACCGAGTTTCTTTTCTATGTTTTTTGCTTCATCATCGAAAATGTAAATGAATTCTCCACCGATGATTTTCCGCTTCGTCTCAGGATCGGTGACACCCTTCAGTTTCGTCAGGTAGCGCTCTTCTGCATTCACGCGTGTCACGGGTAGATGGAGAAGATCTGTGAACATCTTCATCACACGATTTCCCTCCTCAAAACGAAGGAGCCCCGTATCGACGAATACACAGTGAAGACGATCTCCGATCGCCTTATGAACCAAAGTCGCAGCAACAGTCGAATCCACTCCACCCGAGAGCGCGCAAATCACATGCGCATCTTTTGGAACGATCGATTGAATGCGCTCGATCTCTTCTGCGATGAAATTTCCCATCGACCAATCCGGCTTAAGCGCACCGAGCTCCTCTAGGAAGCGTTTCAGAATAAGTGAACCACCTTCGGTGTGCGTGACTTCCGGATGAAATTGAAGGGCGTAAATTTTTCGGGTCGTGTTCTCCATCGCGGCGACCGCGCCCGCAGCAGATCGTGCGCACAACCTAAAATCCTTAGGCAATACGTGCGTTTCGTCACCATGGCTCATCCAAGCGTTGAAGCCCACGAAGCCCTGAAAAAGAGCCGACGAAGTGTCAGGTGACACGCCCATTCGCCCGTATTCGCGCTTGGTTCCGCGCTTCACTTCACCTGCGAATTCTTGAACCAGAAGCTGCATGCCGTAACACACGCCGAGCATCGGTATTCGGCGCTCATTCTGGTAATTCATGAGTCCAGCCGGTAACTGCGGCGCGCCTTCTTCATAAACCGAAGAAGGTCCGCCCGATAAAATAATCGCTGAAGGGTTAAATTCTTGAATTCGATCGAGCCTCGCATCACCCGGCATGATGAAGGAGTAATAACCGAGCTCCCTCACCCGTCTTGCGATGAGTTGAGTATACTGCGAACCGTAATCCAGAATAAGAACCTTCGCGTGATTCATTATGTGCTCACCCTGTAGTTAGGCGCTTCTTTTGTGATCACAATGTCGTGTGGGTGACTTTCTTGAAGACCACTGTTTGTGATTCGAACGAATTTTCCTTTTTCCTGAAGCTCGTTCACGGACTTCGCGCCGACGTAACCCATCCCAGAGCGCAGCCCACCGACTAGCTGATGGATATTGAACGAAAGAGCCCCGCGATACGGAACCTGTCCTTCGATTCCTTCCGGAACGAGTTTTTGTTCGCTTGTCGCGGATTGGAAATACCGATCGGCCGATCCGTGCTTCTGTTGCATTGCCCCGATAGAGCCCATGCCTCGATACATCTTAAAACTACGGCCCTGGTAGTGAATCATTTCGCCTGGAGCCTCGTCGGTTCCCGCGAAAAGTGACCCGATCATGACCGCGCTCGCTCCAGCTGCGAGAGCTTTCGTGATGTCACCCGAAAGTTTAATTCCACCATCAGCAATAATCGTAGAGTTTCTCTCCCGTGCCGCACGAGCGGCCTCGAAAATCGCGAAAAGCTGAGGAACACCGATACCTGCCACTACGCGGGTAGTGCAGATGGAACCTGGTCCAATCCCAACCTTCACCGAATCCGCACCTGCATCAATGAGAGCAAGCGTTCCTTCATAGGTCGCGACGTTCCCACCGATGACTTCGACTTTATCGCCGTAACGCTTTTTAATTTGAGAAACAGCGTCGAGAACACCTTTTGAATGCCCGTGCGCGGAGTCTACGATCAAAACATCCACACCCGTATCGACAAGCGCTTGAGCGCGCTCAAAACCTTCTCCACCCACGCCAACTGCAGCACCCACTCTGAGACGACCAGAGATGTCCCGGTTCGCGAGTGGGAAGTCCTTTTGTTTTTGAATATCCCGAGAAGTGATTAATCCCTTCAAGCAGCCATTCTTATCAACGACCGGGAGCTTCTCCATTCGGTTTTCTTTAAGCGCGCGCTTCGCATCGACCCAGTTCACGCCCTCTTGAAGCGTGACGAGAGGCTGCTTTGTCATGCGAGATTCTACGGTCACCGAGAAATCTTCCTCGAATTGAAGATCGCGGTTTGTGATAATTCCGACAAGCTTCATTCCCTGCGGCGAGTGGACTGCGACGGGAAGGCCCGAGATTTTGTATTCGCGCATGAGTTCGTTTGCACGATTCAGGGTAGCCGTTGGTTCAATCGTGATCGGATCCAGGATCATACCCCACTCGGACTTTTTAACTTTCGTCACTTCGAGGGCCTGTTCTTGAATCGATAAATTCTTATGAATGATCCCAATCCCACCTTCTTGGGCCATCACTTTCGCGGTCTTTGACTCAGTCACAGTATCCATCGCACTGGAGATCAGCGGGATATTGAGTTTGATTTTTTTCGTCAGCGTCGTGGAAGTGTCGACCTGATTGGGAAGCATCTCGGAATATCCGGGTAAAAGAAGAACATCATCGAACGTCAGCGCTTCGATTCCCTTGGTTGCATCTCCTGCAAATGGATTGAAAAACTTCATATCGAAAATCCCCTTAGTTCGCGTCTAAACCCTTAATCCGTGCTTTCATCGTCGAAATCCCCATCGAGCGCATGACGATCATCTAAACTCTTCCGACCATAGACCGCTGGGCCTTGGACGTAAGTCATGTACTCGCGCGAATCGCCGACGTAATTTTCTGCGGATTTTTTCAAATACCCTAATTCTTCTTCCGTGAGCGGGCGGACCACCTTCGCAGGAGCTCCCATAATGAGCGACTTCGGGGGAAACTTTTTCCCCTCCGTAACGAGCGCTCCGGCTGCTACAACCGAATCATCGCCGATCTCGCATTTATTCATGAGGATGGCGCCCATGCCGATCAAACAGCGATTCCCGACCAAGCAGCCATGAAGCATCACGCGGTGACCGACGGTCACTTCGTCTCCAATCGTTAGCGGACAATCTCTTCGATCCACATGAAGCATCGAGTGGTCTTGAATATTCGTCCGCTCGCCGATTTTGATCCAGTTCACGTCACCGCGAATCACACATTGGAACCAGATGCTCGACTCCGCACCGATTTCGACTTCACCGATAATATCAGCCGATGGCGC
>CAYOJT010000266.1:0-4121 GCA_964404365.1 uncultured Bacteriovoracaceae bacterium | reverse complement strand
CACGCCTGCATCTTTTGCGAGCCATTCGCGAAGGGGCTTTAAACCCAAGTGGTCGCCGTAGCAGAGAACTAGGTCGTTGAGGTTCAAATTTAAATCGCCGAGTCGCGTGTCGCGAAAGGAGCTTTCGGTGAGGTTGCATTTTAGGCTCTCGTAGCCCATTTGTTCGGGGGATTCGATTTCGATGGGCATGCGGACGTATTTCATGGCTCTGATTCCTAAAGGGTTTCAGCTATTGAAACCGAAACCCAAAAAAGCCACAAGCCTGGAGTCGATGAGGACTCTAGGCTTGTGGCTGTAACGGATGGTGGACTCCTGAGAGCTTCGCGTTAAGTCGCTTAGCGACAACGCTTAATTTCATTCGCGTAAAGCTCGGTTCCGTCGCCTTCTGGTCCGAGACTCGTCATCCAGAGGACGGTATCGGACGTGGTCTTGTATTGATCCCACGCTTTCACATCAGCAGGATTGTTCTCGGTGTAGCTTTCGCGCATTTCTTTGTTCGTCGCAGTATTTCCGTCGATCCATTGATCAGGAAACACGACTTTCTTCTTCGTTCCGATTTTATAGGCCATCTGCTGATCTTCGGCAAAAAGTCCGGCTTCTTCGAGTGCCGTTAAGATCGCTGGAACGTCGGTTCCTTTGCCGCGATAACAAATCGTAGGAGCGTTGTGGTAGTACATACCCCCACCGCCATCGTCGCGGATTTTGATATTTCGTTTCAGTGCGGCTGCGGATAGCTCTACGCGCTTTTTCAAGAGCTTTGCGTAAGGCGCATCCTTAAGGCCGAAGACGGCGACGGGCGGAAAGCCCGGTAGATTTTTCTTCTTCAAAGCTGGGTTCAAATCCGAAAACGGATATTCGATCGAATTGTTGTTTCGGTATTCTTCCGCCATGAAAACGAACTCGATGGTCGATTTTTCTGCGGAATGCGCGAGTGTGGACAAAACTAGACCTAAAATGCCAAAAGCGGCAAACGACCCCTTCATAAAATATGACCCCTTTTTCAGATGCCCCAAAAAAATTTAAGCTTGGTTACCCGCACTGATTATCAATATAAATGCAAAGCGTCAAATATATCGCTTTCATTTATATATATGGAATAATTGATGTTTATCTTAAATTTGAAATCAGTATGCTGAATCATTTAACACAGCGTTAATATCTGGGAGTCTATGGGTTGTGTTTCCGGCCTGGTTTGGAGACACTTTTAGCTGCGTCAGGTCGAGGTCCGTTTTGGACCCGAAGTTTGATTGCCCCGAAGGAATTCGAGCGTGAGACAAGATGACCTCAAACTGATTTCTGATCTCGGAAAAGCGCTTTATGCGAATCCCGAGGTTGCGCGTTCGCGCTCAGTCGAGACTGTCGCCGCCGTCTCAACGCTTGAGCGACTCTCGGATGAGCAGGCGTTCGAAAAAGTAAGTTTTCTTCTCTTAAAACAAGCAGAGAAGGAAGCGACGAAGAGCGCTGCTTCGGGCGTTACTCAACCCTTCTATCGGCTGTCCGTGTTGGAGCGGGGAGTTCTCGCGTTCCTACATTCCGGAAAAATTTCCTATCAGCGATTAGCAAAAATTCTGAGCATCGATTCATTTTTAGTCGAAAAATTAGCTTGGTCTGCGCGTATGAAGCTCGCTTCGAGCCCTGAGGTGAGAATGTCTGCGCCTCATCCCGTAGGTTCATCGAAAATTAAACATCAGTGTCCGGAGTACCACGCAGAGAGACCCTGGACTCAGCGACTCCTCGATGACGAGATGAAACCGAACGAATTACTGATGATCCAGAATCATACGGTAGCCTGTGATAGCTGTCGGCGAGCTCTTTCTTCCGCGCGTGAATTCTATTACGCGGTAGAAAAGTGGATCCCGACCGTCACCGAAGTATCTGGAGACGAAATATCCCTCGCAGAATTAAAACGAGCGCAGATTCGTTCTGGCCGGCCTCCCTCCGACATCACATTCTGGCAAGCCCTCGGTCTAGTCTTCACCCGCACCGACGTCAGAATCGCCGTAGGAATCTTCATCTTAACGCTCATCGTGAAGATCTTCTCCTGAGCCTGCATACACAACCCTCATGCGCGTTTGCACAGCAATGCTTCTTTCATGACCGGACTATTAGAAACCTTTTCACTACTCGTGCAGTCCTACACTCGCGCGCTTTCGCTTCGCGAAAGTACGCTTGTCGCGTGCCGCGAGCAATCTGCCGCGCGAACCGTGAAAAGGTTTCTAATAGTCCTGGCATGAAAGAAGTCCGCGAGCACTAGCGCATGAGGGTTGTGTATACAGGCTCAGGAGAAGATCACTCGTCGATGCGTTGAGGTGGCGCGAACTGAAATCCGGTGTCTTGCTGATAGTAGACCGTGAAGGCCCATTTCATTCTGAGGATTCCATCAGGACCGATCAGGTGTTTGGGCGGGTTTGGAAATCGTGGGAGCTTTTTCCAGGCGTAGGGGACCGCTTCGTCGAAGGCGTCGATTCCGGACGAGCGGATGAGTTCGTATCCGATATAATTTCCGTCGCTGTCGAAGCGAATTTCGGCGAGCGTTTCGTAGATACCTTGTTTCAGCTGCACACGAGTCGTGACTTCTCGAATGCGTGAACTCCACGCTGGGCCGATCGATTCGTACATTCTGGAGTAGAAGGAGTGATAGATGCTCTCCGCGGTGTTGAGGATATTTTCAGCGCCCATGGGAACGTCGTCGTCGACATACTGAGACTCGCCGCCGCCCTTTTTTCCCTCGCGCTCACCTTCGGGAGATTCATCGTTGGGGACCGGTTTCGGGCGTCGTAGGGGATCTGCGATGTCGGTTAGGTTTGAGAGCTTCGCGAGCGGGATTGGCTTCGTTTTAGGATTCGTGACGCCCGCATTTGGAATTCCTGGCCCCAAGATTCCAGTTTTTGGAGTCGTAAAGCGATCTCGAGCCTTCGTTTCCTTCTCTACACTTCGATTTTCTGAGGAGGAAAATCGAGCGTCTTTCGGCGCGGTTGCGTCCGGATCTTTAACTGCGTTTGAAATCAGGAAGCGGTCCTGCTTCGTCCACTGTTTCTTTACTGCATCTAATGTCTGTTGATCGATACCACCGAGTTCTACGGGCAGGGGCTGAGGCGGTGATAGAAAGTCGGGGCGAAAAACGAGAAGTAAAATATGGAAAGCAAGCGCGAGAAGCGCGCAAATCAGCCAACGACTGTTTCTCGAACTCCAGTCGTCTTGAGGAAAGAGAACGCTATAAGATTCGGTCTGCGCTGTCATGACTTACGGGCGATATGAGCCCGTGAAAAAGCTTTTCACGAGATCCAGGGGGAGGCAATTGTCAGATTTAAGAAAATCAGCCGGTTTTACGGTACGCGCCCTTACGGTAGAGCGGGCGCCTGACGCGCGGCTGGCGCTCTTGGGTACCTACGACGGAAAGTGCTTCTTCCTCATCGTTTTTGAAGGTTTGTGGCTCTTCTTTACCCGCTCCCACTGCACCTTCTTCGGTGTCCGAGAGGTGAGAACTGATGATCGTCGTGAGACGCGAGATCCACGTTTTTTGAGTGGAAGTCAGATCACGGATTTCTTGTAGGACCTTGCTCGCCTCCTTCAGATCATCTCCACGCTCAGGATGGAGCTGGTTTAATGTCTGATGAAGGCTTTTTACTTTTGCTTTCATCTCAGCCATTCGGCGATTAATCAGATCGACGAGTGCATCTCCATCTAAGCCGTTCGGATAGATGAAAACGTTCTCTTTGATGTTTCCCTTCACGCGAAGGTCTTCAATCTCTTTTGTTTTCTCATCAATCTCGACCTTGAGCTCGTCGATGCGCTCGAATGCATTTCCGAGTACCTCATGCCGAGTTTGAAGCGCGCTATGATGAGGTTCGAGAGACTCCGGCGTATCGTAGAAACGCTCAAGACGAGTCATCGAAGTGAGAGGTTCGATCCAAATCGTTTTCAAGATGTCGGTCGCCATTTCGGCAGGACTCGAAGGATAAAGCATGCAGACGATCTCGATTTCAGCAGTTTCGGGATCGACGTGAATACGCAGGAAATCCGAGTACTGATACAGAATTTGTCCAGCGGTTGAGGAGTGGCCAGCGCCTGGCCAGAACTGGTGAAGCACGTCTTTCGCTTTCCATCCTGGTTCCGTGTAA
>CAYOJT010000265.1:0-4128 GCA_964404365.1 uncultured Bacteriovoracaceae bacterium | reverse complement strand
GAGGGGTTCGTTAAATAGGATGTCATTCTTCAGGGGTAGAGCCTTAAGGCCGTCGTTCCAGAGCACGACCGAAACGCTTCTTCCGTCTATCGGAGGAGTAGAAAGTCGAATAGCTTGACCATCCCAGGGTGCACAGTCTGGAGAAAAGAATCCGCTTCGTGGGGTGGTGTGGCTAATTTTCTGAGCGAGTAGGGCTGTGGAGATCGCGGCTTCGGCCGCCTTCTCTGCCTTTTCGTCCCAGAGTCTGCGGACGTGACTTGCGAGTGGTAGAATTTCGTTTTCGGATTGAGCGATGACGACCCACTTCGAGCCGTATTCCGCAAACCTTCCGTGGTCGCAGCTTCTCACGTTATCAAAACGAAATTTATAATTTTTACCGATCTCTACGCCGCGCCATTTTTTATGAACTGCAAATGTCGCCGTTATTATCTTTTCTTGTGTCGTGACTTTAAGAGCCTCGGTGGTTTCTGAGGTGGCGAGTATCTGACCTATGAAGATGAATTTTGCTTTCGAGAGGGCATCCGCAAGGGAGTTGGGAGGTGTGTTCTCCCCGCCGCGGCAAGCGAAAGCGGAGGAGGAGCTCAAAAGAAAAATGAGACTCAGTGTGGTAGTTTTCAAGGTGATGCGAGCTCCGTATTGTGGGGGCGCTCGAGTCCGTAGGCCACGGGAGTGTCCGGTCCCATGAGAGGTTCTTGGATCTTTAATTTGAACCCGTATTTTTCGTAGAAACCGACGTTCCTGGGATTATGGGTCAAAACAAAACAAGGAATTTTCTCATGCCTAGAGCGCTCAAATATCGGATGCATCAGCGCTCCACCGAGGCCACTTCGCTGCGCTGAAGGATCGACCGCGATGACGTCTAGAATCCAGTAGGGATTTTCGAAGTAAGGTTTCAGGATGCGACTTTCCTGACTGCCGAAAGCGAGTGCACGCATGAAATTCCGCCAACCGAAACGGAAGGGGGCTTGCCAGTAGCCGACTTTGAGCTGCTCTAGTCCACCGTGATTTGGCTTTTTTCCAGGAGGAATCCACCACGAAAAGCCCTGAACTGGGTCAGGAGTAGAAAGTGTGTAGTAACTGTCTTTGAGGAGCGCAAGTTTCTTATCGTACATCCACCCCACATGCGACTTTCGTGTCTGCTCATCTGGAAGCATGAAACGGAAGGAGGGTTCACCGCTGAAGGTATCGATAAAAATTTTACGAAATTCAGGACGGTCGGGTTTCGATTCGATCGTGGGTTTCACGCCTCAAGTATATCCAGAATTTCTAGACGTTCCAAAGATTGAGGTCTAAAATTTACGTATGACTCAATACCTGATTCTCATTGGACTTCTTGTCGCACCTAGCGCTCATTCCGCGATGTACCGCTGGAAATTTTTCGATGGGACGACTGTCGGTGATCTGGAGCAGAAGTTTGCGGTGGGAGATTGGAACTGTACGGTGGGTCCCGCAGTTGTGACGAAAGAGTTGCCTAATAAGGAAACCCGGAAATTGGGTTGTGGAGTAGGGAAAGGCCTGCAGGCTTTTACTTACCTGATTTGCGGCATTGATAAGGTGATCCAGCGGCCCAGTGGTGAAGTCGGTTTTGATCTGGAAATGAAAAAGGCAGCGTCGAGCTACGTTCGTTTGAGTTGCGAATAGTTTAAAAGCTGAAAAAGTGGTGCCTAGGACCGGAATCGAACCGGTACGACCCGTGAGGGTCCCAGGATTTTAAGTCCTGTGCGTCTACCAATTTCGCCACCCAGGCACGGGAGACTGAAAACTCGTTTAGAGCTTTCCATTATTAAGAGCATCGAAGATCGAAGTCCACATCTTCGTGTGCTCAGGGAAGAGTTTGTCTTCTTTCCTGTACCGACCTTCGAACGTAAAGGACAGCGTTCCGTAGGTTTCGTAGTAATAATCCTTTGAAGTCCCAACCGCTTCGTAACCTAGAATCACAGGCGTAGTGCCGTACTGGTACTGAGTGCCGAATACGCTGTTGAGGATATTTCCAACGACTTGGAATTTTGCGAGATCGGAAGCCGGTGGGTCGTTCGTGACGAACGACCAAGGGCGAAGAACCGCTCCAATGCAGCAGTGGTAGTCCATCGAGAGGGCGAGTTTTCGGCCCGTCGTTTTGATTTCTTTTTCGAGGTACTCAGAAAGTGCGCGTGTTTCGGGCTCGTTGAAGCCTTGGTGGCCCTTGAATACGACGTTGAAATCGCGGTTCAGGTCCTGGCCATGCTGGTTTTCACGTTCACGATTATCGTAACCATCGGGATTCAGAATCGGAACGAAGTAAATTGCGTTTCCGTCGTTCACCCATTTTTGGATCGCAGGCTCTTTCGTCATTCCAACATCCAAAACCCAACCCGGCATGCGATCTTCGATGTGAAGGTATTCGTTACCGTGAATCGAACCGTTGATGAAAACAGAGCGAGACTTTGGGTTAGGCGTCATCCCTTTTTTGAATACTTTCACACCCATGAGCGGACGTCCCTGAATCGTGAGGCCGTAATAAAAAGTTTCGGCGAGATTCGGATGAGCTTTCACGAGGTCTTCCATCGCTGTGACCAGTTTCGAGTACTCCGGTCCATAGATACCCGAGTCAGAGTCGACTCCGTCATTATGGGCAAAAGCAGGTGCTGCAATCAGGATGTAAATGGAAAGGAACGCTGTGATGTGTTTCGTCATTACCGTTGAAGATACCGGAAATTACGAAATTAAAAAGAAGGGCCCCAAAAAAATGGGGTTCGACCCTAACTTGATGCGTTACGATTTTTTACGCCGCTGAATTTCAAAAGCTGCAACGGTGACAAACGCGGAGATCACGAGGAGTCGATCGAGCGATAGCCATGGGGTTACCGCGAGTGCGAGCGCGTATAAAACGAGGTCGCGATTCCGTTTGAATGCGATCGATTCCGGTACGCGCGAGATCGTGAAGCCGGCATACCCAAATCCCCAAAATGCCAAAAACGACGTGATTTGAGCGATCATTTGATCGTTGATCCACGACCAGAGAATCACGCCGGTTGGCTGCCAGAGTGAGAAAATCAAAATGCTGGAAATGGCAGCGCCCGCGAGAAACGCCAGGAAGGTGAGCTGACGTCGAATACAAATCAGCACCCACGCAGTCAGAAGGGCAAGTAAGGTCGCATTCACGGCCACCTGAAGGTCTAAATTGGCATCCACATAGACCGAGGGCCACCCCATCCGATTCGTGAGCCAAGGGAGAGTGCCCTGTCTTTCCGCCCAAACGAGGAATGCGATACACGGCACAGCGAGTAAAAACTTAAGTACGGCGAGTGCCGTTTTCATGAGTCTTTGGTTCATCAGCTTCCATTATGCTCCCGCATTCATTAATCTTGAAAGCTCAACATGAAAGATCTTCCAACAAATCCATCGAAAACGAAATCGCATCAGAAGAAGGCAAAAAGCAAATCGGCCTCCGCGCCGAGCGCAATCACGAGCACGATCGAAAAGTGGCTTGGGCCAAAACCCTTCATTCATTCGGTTCACAAGCTTGCGCTAGCGCTCTTAACTCGTGCCGGCTTCACGTGGGAGGTGAGGCGCCTCGGGGATTCAAAAATCGGGCTTCTGAGACAGCGTTTTCGGAAATCCTCCAATCCCCGTCGGATGGTCTTCGTTCCGGGGTTTGGAGATACACCACTTTCTTGGGCGTCAGTATGGATTCCGCTTCGACCGATTTTATCTCGCGAAGTCGATGAACTGATTTGGGTCGATTTTCCGGGATTCGGCGGTTTTCTCCATGAAGAGCCCGCGTTTGATTCAATGGATGAACTCGAACGGTGTTTTGCAGAAACGATCGGATCTCTAAAACCAAAAATTCTAGCTGCTCACTCCTTAGGTGGGTGGCTTTCTTCAAGCTTCGTGACGAATCTTCCTCCGGAGGCGCAGCCTGAAAAACTCATCCTGATTGATCCAAGTGGGATCATCGGGAAACCAGAAGAGTATCCCCAGTGGCGTGAGCGCTTTGAGAAAATTTTTACTGAAGGAAGGCACCACCTGCGTCCTCATGTTTTTAGTAGCGAGCCATTTTGGATGCGTTTTGTAGAGGAGGAGTTTTTCTATTTTCTAGAAACTCCGGAGATCCAATCCTTCGTGCGTTCGATGGAGCCGCGTCACCTG
>CAYOJT010000264.1:0-4180 GCA_964404365.1 uncultured Bacteriovoracaceae bacterium | reverse complement strand
CGGCGCGATCCCGATTCCGCCGACCTGTGCGGCCAACGCATCGGAGAGGTAATCGCCGTTCAAGTTCAAGGTCGCGATGACATCGAACTCGTCTGGGCGAGTGAGAACTTGCTGAAGAGAAATATCGGCGATCGCGTCTTTCACGATGAGTTTCCCCGCCGCTTGAGCCGCTTTCATTTCCGCATTCGCAGCGTCTTCGCCCTTATCTTTTTTCGTACGTTCCCACTGTTCCCAAGTGTAGGTCTTCGTACCGAATTCCTTCTCCGCGATTTCATAACCCCATTTACGAAATCCACCTTCGGTGTATTTCATGATGTTCCCTTTATGAACGAGGGAGAGGGATTTCCGCTTTTCTTTCAGAGCGTATTCGATCGCAGCGCGAACCAAGCGGGCCGTTCCTTCTTGAGAAACGACTTTGATTCCGACGCCAGCCGTGTTCGGGAAACGAACTTTTGCGTAATCTTTTGGGAAGTTTTCGCGAATGAAGTTCAGAACTTTCTTCGCAGCTTCAGTACCTTGTTCGTATTCAATACCTGCGTAGATGTCTTCGGTGTTTTCACGGAAGATCACCATGTCGACTTTTTCAGGGTGCTTCACAGGGGAAGGAACACCTTTGAACCAACGTACGGGACGAAGGCAGACGTAGAGATCGAGCATCTGTCTGAGCGCCACGTTGAGCGATCGCATTCCGCCGCCGACTGGAGTCGTGAGCGGACCTTTGATCGAAACCAAGTAATGTTTCAACGCCGTCAGTGTATCTTCCGGGAGCCAGTCGTTGAATTTATTGAAGGACTTTTCGCCGGCATAAACTTCGAACCAGGTGATTTTTCTCTTTCCGCCATAAGCCTTTTCGACAGCGGCGTCGAAAACCATTTGAGAAGCTTTCCAGATGTCTGGACCGGTTCCATCACCTTCGATGAAAGGGATCACAGGATTATTCGGAACATTGAGTTTTCCGTTTTGAATCGTAATGCGTTCGCCGCTTGTGGGCGCAGTCAGGGTCTTGAACATTCTCTCTCCAAGCGACAGTCAAATGAGTCGCGGGTTAGGTGATGCGGTAATGATGTTTGTTCAAGAAATGTATTGGCAACGCGGAGCAAAGATCAAACAAGAAATTCCCGCGGTTTCGCGATGTTAGTATGCTGACGGCGCCTTCGATCGGTGAATAAAATTAACTCAGCAAGTCGACGGAAGCTTAGGCGCAGAGCGATCAGGAATTCGGTGCTGGAGGCTCAGGTTTTTCATCCTTAGCGCGTGAAAAATTCACTACGCGAAGTTTGCCGTCTTTGCCCTTGGGGGCGTCAGGATTTGCTTCAAACTTCCAAAGGATTTCACAGTGACTGAGGTGCGTTGTGGTTTCTTCTGACTTCGCACGAATGTGGACAATTCCGTTCTCAAATAGCGTAACCGTAGGATTTTCGACGTAAGTTCCCTCTTCGCCCGGATAGAAAAACACCACGCGCTGAGCGGCCGAATGCTTCAGAATGCGAACACCGTCTAAAACCGCACGGGGCGGTTTCTTCGCGGTTTGAACGCCTAAGATTTTGAGAAAGAAGTTCCAAAGCGATGAAAACATAGGAAGGGCAAGGTCTTATCGGAAACCACCCCGCCCCACAACCCGCTGCATCCTTGACCCCTTCGTTTACATTGAACCCACCGATATTTAGGGCTAAAACTGGACTTAGACTTTTATGAGCACTGCGTCAATTAAAGCGAGCACGCGAATCGATCCGAGCCTAGACCTCGTGAGTGAGATCATACGACTGAAGCGCGAGAAAAACGCGGTTCTCCTCGCGCACTATTATCAGGAAGAAGAAATTCAGGATCTCGCAGACTTCATTGGAGACTCACTCGAGCTTGCTCGTCGCGCCCAGGAGTCTCGCGCCGACATTATTTTATTCGCAGGCGTTCACTTCATGGCTGAAGGCGCGAAAATTTTAAATCCCACGCGAAAAGTTCTCGTCCCTGACATGCGAGCTGGCTGCTCACTCTCGGACTCCTGTCCCCCTGAAGCATTCGCTCGTTTCCGCGCACTTCATCCGAACCATTTTGTCGTGTCGTACATTAATTGTTCGGCGGCAATTAAAGCTCAGTCGGATGTGATCGTAACAAGTTCGAACGCCGTAAAGATCGTGAATAAAATTCCGAAAGATCGACCGATTCTATTCGCGCCCGATCGGAACTTAGGCGCGTATGTCGCCCGCGAAACGGGACGTGAAATGCTTTTATGGCAAGGCACCTGTATGGTGCATGAGACTTTTTCTGAGAAAAAGATCGCAGCCCTTCAGCTCGAACATCCCGATGCCGAACTCATCGCTCATCCCGAGTGTGAAGAAAGTTTACTGAAGAAAGCCGCCTTTATCGGCTCCACTTCCGCGCTCTTAAAGCACGTCGAGACTTCACCGAAAAAATCATTCATCGTCGCAACCGAAGAAGGCATTCTCCATCAAATGCGGAAGCGCGCACCTACGAAAGAGCTCATTCCAGCGCCACCCAATGGAAACTGCGCATGCAATGAGTGCCCGTTCATGAAATTGAATACGCTCGAAAAAATTTATCTCACACTCAGAGATGAGACGAATGAGATTTTGATGAGCGAAGACCTTCGCCTGAAAGCACTCCGTCCCCTCGAACTGATGCTCGAGTGGTCGAAATAAGTCCCGCCTTGAATACCCTTTCGCTTATTTTTTTAAGGTTTTTGCTTTTGGAAGCGGTCGCTCTTCCACAGGCGTAATCCAGGTCGAAAGATACGCAAGTAATAAGACTCCAAGCGACTTCACCGACCAAGACTCCAGGAATCCGCCGAAAGATTTTCCGAATGACTTCTCTGTCACCGCTGCGATGAGGATGATCGCGAATACCGTCCATGCGACTTTCGCGCGATCGCGAGACTGAAGCGCACGTGTGAGAACTAAGATCGAGAGCGGATACGCAAAAACAAAGAAATGAATCCACCCGAGCGGTTGAACCACGGGGAGAAGCGCAAGCCATCCGTACCACTGGGTGCGAAAATCGAGCCTACGCGAAAGCCAAGCCCAGAAAGCGGCTACTACCACCAGACAGCCGAAGACTACCCCGATCACGACCCAGCGGTTTTCCTGATCCAAATAGAACTGCCGAAAAAAGAGCGACGGTAAACCTTGGGCTTCACGATTCGTGAATTCCACAAGGCCACGGGCCTTATTTTCGACGCCAGAAAAACAGGCCTTAATCCACTCGTCCTTCATCCACTTATAGTGGCGCTCGTATGAAACGAAATAGATCGGAAGCGACAGGGTGTAGAAGATCGCGAAACTTCCCAAAATGAGTTTCAGTCGGTCTTTCCGTTTCCAAACCAAAAAGAGCAAAGGAAAAACAGAAAAAATCTTAGCCGTCAGAGCCCAAGTTAAGATCAAAGCCGTGCGGAGCCTTGAACCCAAGGGCCGACAAGCGATCACGAGCGCGATCAGCGGAAGACTGATCTGGCCCAACATGCCCTGGAGCCCAAACACACCAAAGTAAAAAAGCAAAACCACAACTTGAGTCCACGGATGGGCACCCGTATCTCGGCGCATGCGTTTTACCAAAAACGCCAGCGAAAGCGCTTGAATAACTCCCCAGACAAGTTTTGAAGTTTTAAGGTCTAACCAACCGAATGGAAAAAAAGCAGGCAGGATCCAAGGCGGATATTTAAAAACAAGATTCCCGTAGGTCTCAATATCGTAGGGCCTGACTCCACTCCAGAAACGCCGAGCCACTTCTTCGAAAACCAAAAAATCGGTTCCACGCGTGAGCGTACGACCGATCATCATGACTCCGTAAGCGAGCACGACTACACCGAGAGCGAGACGACCCCATTTTTCATTTTTCGAGCGGGAAAGCATCACCGGATTTAACGTTTCTGATCCGCGCGCCAGCTCATGTGATACTCCTTGTATTCGACATCCTCTGCGGCTTTTGTCGCGCGGAGTGGATTTCGAGTATCGACCATGACTGCGATTTCAGCAGTGAATTCTTTATCCGCAGCATTCTTCTCGGCGTTCGGATGCGGTCCGTGGTGAATTCCTTGGGGATGCCAAGTAATCGCTCCAGCCGCGATTCCTTCACGCGAGAAGAAGTTTCCTTCGTGATAGAAGAGTACTTCGTCGAAATCGAT
The DNA here is from genome assembly GCA_964404365.1 of uncultured Bacteriovoracaceae bacterium. Lineage (GTDB taxonomy): Bacteria > Bdellovibrionota > UBA1018 > UBA1018 > UBA1018 > JACMQW01. The sequence continues at coordinate 45 of CAYOJT010000264.1, read as the reverse complement.
GTTCCGGTGATAGAAGGGAACTTTCATCGCTCCTTCTTCACTCTC
>CAYOJT010000263.1:0-4189 GCA_964404365.1 uncultured Bacteriovoracaceae bacterium | reverse complement strand
CCAGAAGAACCACCCGTAACAACCATGAGCGTCATGTCCTTATACCAATCTTCTCAGAACGATTTTCAAGCTAGACACAGTGCGAAATTGTCATTTTTAGCACTGTGTTTTGCCCTCTTTTCTCCATCCAGTTTCGCTGCTCCTGCATTCGAAAAAACCCAAGGCAGCGATCTCGTTTTCAAAGATGGGACTCAAACTCTGACCGTCAAGACGGCCTATCCGAATCCGGAATTCAAGGCGATTCTCGGCGGCGAAAACGGTCTCCCTCGACACGTTCTTTTCGAAGCAAAGTCCTGCGAAAAATGCCCAGACGAAGTGCGAAGCCTCTACCTGCAGCGCATGGACAACCCCAAACAGAAGCCGATGCAGTTCGTCTATCCCGGAAAGGTGATCGACCCGAAGAAGGGACAAGTCGTTTTCGAAAGCCGTGCGTTTTACGGCCAGTGCCTTCCGAAAATTCCAGCCGCCTACGTCGTTCACCAACGCGAGAACGTCGGCCGACGTGGGTTTCAGCGCTCCGTGTTTGTGGCTCAAATTACGCCCGAAGGAGCGACGGAACAGCTCGTAGAGCGAAGACTCCCCACTGTCACCACAACCCTCCAGCTCGTGAAACGAAAGGTCTGTTTTGAAATTCAGGGCAAAACCCGAACCGTCTTGAAAAAACCCCTCGATCTCACTCCACGCCAGGGCATGGACGACGAGGACGAAGAGGACGATTCGGACGAGAAGCCCGAAGTGAAAGCGGATCCAGCTCTTCCTAATAAGAGCTGATCACAGATTCCGCCGAATTTTAGCTTTCTGATCCAGCCGCATTTTTGCTAAGAACGGGCCATGAAATCAAAAAGCTCGTCTTCGAAATCCAAATCCTCGCACTCTCAGAACTGGACGCTCTCGAACGCTCGTCCTGACGGCCGTGAAATCATCAAGAATTCGAAGCTCGAGCGTTTTGAAAACCGCACCCAAGTTCGTCGGTACTGGGTCGAGTTTACTTGCCCTGAATTCACCTGCGTTTGTCCTGTGACGGGGTTTCCGGATTTCGCAACGATCATCATCAAGTATCAGCCGCGTAAATACTGCGTAGAACTCAAGAGCCTGAAACTCTACATTAACAAATTTCGCGATCAGGGCATTTACCACGAAGACGTGACAAACGTGATTCTGGATGACCTCGTAAAACTCCTCGACCCATGGTCGATCGAAGTCGTGGGAGATTTCTCGGTTCGCGGGAATATCAAGACCGTGATTCGCTCGAATCACACGCGTAAAGACGCTTAAGATTAACTATTGAGTACAGCTGACTTTGTAGCGACCGAGATCGCCTTCCATCGGAAGATAGAAGGTGAAAGACTTCGATGCGCCGTGGGTTGTGCCTGCGGAAATTCGGGCCGCGACGCCTTCGGCACCCAAAGCGGCATTCCGAACACCGAATGATTCGCCTTCTGAGAAGATTTCAATCTTTACCGCTGGCCTCTTCGCGTCTACGAGAAGTACAGACTTTGACGCTTCTCCTGAGGAAAATTCGATCTTTTTTGTGAAACTGATTTCTTCGCCTAGTTCGTTCTTGAATCCGCTTGCACTACAAGTCCACTTGAACTTCTGAGGAGCCGTGCTAGCAACGACGACCGGTGAGGGAGAAGCAGATGCGCGCGGAGAAGCATGAGCAATCGGAGCCGCAGATGCCATCGGAGCAACGCCTCCAGCTGGTGCGACCGCCGTTTCCGGGGCGCAGTGAGCGTCGACGAATCCAACTGCATCGAACTGATTATCCGGCGAGAGTGTCACCTGTTTCGCGGTAATCGGGAATTCGATCTGTCCGCGTTTGTACCCGCCCTTTCGAGCTTCTACTCGGAGCTGAATGATCCCTTTACTACTCTCTAAAAAAACTGTGTTTTCTGAGTTCGTAGACAGTGTTTCGGATCGACCCTCGTCAGATTCCGAGACCTTGATCACTCTCGAAACGTCAGCGCGATCCCGCATGCCGAAGAGCACGTTCGTCACATCACATCGCAGGTTCACATCCACGATCGGTTTCGCAGTCGGGACTGTGGGTCCTGCGGATGGTGCAGGAAGTGCGCTTGGACCGATTTTTTTCTGCTGCTGCTTCAGGATGTATCCCTCGCTCATCAGAGGATCGCGCGAACGCTCGATCTCCTTGCAGCCAGTGACGACTACAGCGATAAGAACCAAAACTCGAGGCAGGTGAAGCTTCATTTCAAACTGCTTTATAACGCAGAGCAAATTGCGCCACAATCCGCGGTCAACAGTATATATACCGCTTGAAATTCAGGGGTTTACGACCACAAACGAGCCTCCGTTTTGGTCAATACTCGCCGGACGTTTTACTCCCCTCACCTTTCTTGTTAGCTCGGCTGAAATCTTTGGGGGAATTTCATCGGAAGCCGCTCGCGGTTTTGGGTGAATGGGTTGAATGATGGTGGGTCGGTTTCAGGCACTTACTCTATCTGCGGCTGTTCTTTTCGCGCTCGGCGCGAACGCGCAGGATTACGTTCCGGGCGAAATTCTCGTCCGGTATAAAACCGATTTTCGCCGCGACCGAGTCACGATGAAGGACTTCTACGAAAAACTGAACGCGGTCAAAGTCGCTCGACTGCCTGGCCTGTTTCAAGACATCGAACAAATCACGATCCCTACTGACCAGCCCATCGACGAAACGATCCGCGCCTTAAATCAGAACCCAGCGGTCGAAATCGCAGAACGAAATGAGATCATCAAACTTCATTCGGCTTCGACTTCTGATCCTACAGTGGTCGCCCCTCCGGCAGAAATCATCCCCCCCGTGATCGATCCACGCCTCGATGCGATGTACAATTTACGGATTACTCAAACTTTTGAGGCCTGGAATCGCTCGGATGGAAAAAAAATCATCGTGGCGGATCTCGACACTGGTGTCGACTACAACCACGAAGATTTATCCTTCAATATCTGGCGAAATCCTAAACCGACCGTGGGCGATACAGTGGGCTTCGATTTTGTTCATACCGATCCTTTTCCCTATGACGATAACGGACATGGAACGCACACAGGCGGAATCATCGCGGGCGTTGGTGGAAACGGAAAAGGTGTTGCGGGAATTGCTCCCCGCGCTTCACTGATGGCGCTTAAGGTTTTTGATTTTAAAGCGGAAGGAAATATCGCTTACGTTCTTCGCGCATTCGATTACGCCATTTCTCACGGGGCGAAAATCATCTCCAATAGCTGGGGTGGGCTCCAGTATCACGATCCCCTCATGGTGGAGGCGATTGATCGCGCTGAGAAAAAAGGCGTACTCGTCATTTTCGCGACTGGAAACGATGCCGTGGATATCGATCAAACTCCGAGCTACCCGGCTTCTTATCATTCAAAAAACATGATCACGGTTACGGCTACGAATTTTTACGACGAGATGGCGGAGTTTTCGAATTACGGTAAAAAGACGGTCGATCTCGGTGCTCCCGGAGTCGCTATTTTAAGCTCTATCCCAGGAGATCGCTATGCGTTCATGGACGGAACTTCGATGGCCTGTCCCCATGTGGCGGGGGCCGCTGCACTTGTCTGGGCAAATCACCCGAGCTGGAATTACGCCGCTGTAAAGGCCGCGATCCTTCGCTCCACCGATCCTCTTCCCGCGCTCCGTGATAAAACGGTTACGGGCGGTCGGCTCAACGTGCGACGCGCGCTCGAACAATAACTTAAAATTTAAATCCCGTTGCGACGTTGAAAATCGGGAGCACGCGGTGATTATCGACTCCGGCCGTGTAGTGAATCCCGAGCTGAAACGATGGCCAGTGGTGAGTCACACCAAATCCGACCATTTTATAGGTGAGATCGTATTCCGCACCCATGGCGAGCGCATTGCTCGAAAGTTTCGAACTCACGGGATTGTAGAGCCAGCTCCAATCGAAGTTGATGCGAGCTCCATGAAAGAATCCTGATTTATAATAGGTCGCAGGGAGGTTCTGAGCTGAACTATTGAAGTTCCCTCCCAAGAAAAAAGCCATGTCTTCATTGATTTCATAGCCGGTCACGAGGCCGGGTTGCCATGAATTCAAACGTAGATCTGGATTTCGATCGTCGTGGTGATTGAGATTGATGGACTCGTAACCAATGAATGCCGACAAGATGAAGGTCGGATAATCGATGATCGGCACCTTTGCTTGAAAGTTCCAAGCGCGGGTGAAGAGACGGTAGG
>CAYOJT010000262.1:0-4237 GCA_964404365.1 uncultured Bacteriovoracaceae bacterium | reverse complement strand
AGCGGGCGTTCCGATGACCTACAAACAGCTTTACGATTCGCTCGAAAAATTCAGAAGCGCGGACGCCCAAGTTTATCTCTCAAACAAAAAAGAAGCGAAACTTCACCCCTACTTCCGCCCAGACCACGGCGTGAAAGTTTCATCTTGGGAAGAAACCAACGGAAAAGTAGGCGAAGTTCATAAGGCTACCGAAGAATAATTCGAAAAAGCCTTAGACGCTGAAGAGTCCTTCGCGCGTGAGCGAAGCTTTCCGCCCAAGGGTCAGAGCGCCCGTGCCTTTTGATCCATGACCGACAGGTAGCCCAGTGAAAACAGGAATACCGAGTTCTTCACCCAGCTGTCCGAAGACTTCCTTTAAAACCTGCGATTCACTCATGAGCTTCCGAAGAGGTTTTGTCTTCTTCGACGGAGGATAATCCGCGCGCACCTGCATAACTGAGTCTTCACAGCTCGTCAGGGTTCCGAGCACAATCGCCGTTACGCCTTCAAAAAAACCACCGAGATCGAGTTGTTGGAGGATACGATCCATCCGATAAGGCGCTTCAGTGATTTCTTCTAAGAAGAGGATTTTACCTTTGGGCTGAAACGCATACGGAGTCCCATGACTGAATCATGGCGAGATTTCCACCGACGACCTCACCTTCTAACTTCTGAAAACCGGACGGCAAATAAATCGGCTTCAATTTCCACGAGGCGGACTCCTCAATCCCACGTGCGAGTTGAACGAGGCGTTTAAAGTCTTTCCCCTTCACCCCTTCAAAGTGACCCGTACCCGGCATCGGACCATGGATCGCTCGCCAGTTCCATTTCACACGAACGTATTCGAGAAGAATCGTATTGTCTGAAAATCCAATCAGCGTCTTCGGTTCAGGAATTCCCACTTTCGCAATAATCTCATCCAAAATCGGAAGAATGCGAACCGTACCGTATCCACCGCGTGCAGCCCAAAGAATTTCGATTTCGGGATCGAACGCATAATCCAAGAAGGCGAGCGCACGCTCAAGGTCAGTACCCGCATAAAATGCGTGTTTATTTTTCACCTGTGGGTGAAGAGCGATCTCAAATCCCTCGCGCGCGAGTCGGGTTGCTCCCATCATGAGTTCGATTTCGGGGACGGGACTTGCCGGCGCAATTACGCCGATGATCGGTCCCTGAGTTTCACCCGACACCTCGACTGCGGGAGCAGAGGTTTTGGTTTTTTTCTTTTGAGCTCTCTTTTTCTTCTTCGCCATAGAGTTCTGGCACCTATTCCTTCATCTCAGTCGGAGGCGCTTCTTCCGTCAGCGCTTTTTTGAGTTTTTCAATCGAACTTCGATCGGAAATTGCGACCCAATGGATATTTCCTTCGTCGTACCCCATCTTACGAAAGAGATCGGTCACTTCGCGCATACGTTTCGCGCGCTCAGATTGGGTTTTGATTTGATCTTTTTTCGTCATGATAAAAATCAAAGGGAACGACTCATCGATAAAGAACTGAATGGCTTCCAGGTCCTTTTCGCTCGGACCATGGCGAGAATCGAGAAGGATAGCGACCCGCTCGAGCGACTCATCCGTACGCAGGTAAAGATCAATAAAATCAGCCCAACGGTCGCGCTCTTCTTTCGCCTGCTTTGCGTAGCCGTAGCCAGGAAGATCCATCACGATTTTTTTCGGTTCCTTCCAGGCATACCCATGGAGGCATCGGGTTTTTCCGGGTTCGCTCGATGCGCGAGCGAGTTTTTGTCCGAGCAGAGCATTAATCAGGGAACTTTTACCCACGTTCGATCGTCCAACAAACGCGATCCGGGGTTCGCCGCGCCCCTGGATTTTCGAACCCTTGACGGAATCGACGACGTCGTCGCGACTGCCGAGTGTAAATAGAAATTCTCCTGCCATAAACCCATTCTAATGCATTCACCGCACTCCTTCATCCGAATTTCGGAGCCGCGGAATGCTTGTTTCATTGCTGGAATGGGTCAAATTTGCCGTCCTAAATAGGGGCTCGTGAAGCCGTCTATATCGCATTCCTTACAGTTCTCCCTTCGGCATACGCGTTGCTCTCCTGCCCGCGTCCCAAATGAAAACCATCTGAGGAGTACCCATGCACCCTAAGCACGAGCGATATTTGATTAGCCTTTTTGATCCTTCAGGTCACAAGCGGTCGGTGACCTTAAAGCCCGGTGAAGAGAAAACCCTGGGTCACGGAGCGAGCGTCGACTTCGAAGTTCGTGACTTCACCCTTCCCGAACTCGCGCTGAAGATAGAGATTCAAGCTGAAGAGAAGTCTGCCGTCGTTTTCGTTCAGTGTTACGAGAGCGCTCCCGCCTTTTCTGTTTACGGAATCCTAGCCCGCGAGGCGCGCCTCCCCATCGGGGCACGACTTCGACTGGGAGAAACCGAAATTCAGGTGAATCGCGCCGAAGCGCTGCCCACACTTCCCGCCATCCCCAGCGGTTACGCGCCCTGGATCTCCGTCTGTGAAAGTGGAGCAAAAACCCTGTGGATGACGAAAAAAGCAGCTGAAACCCCGCTCTCCGTGTACTTAGCCGGTGAAACGGGAAGCGGAAAGGAGGTACTCGCGCACCTCATTCACGCTTGGAGCTCGCGCGCTTCGGGCGCCTTCGTCCCCCTTCACTGCGGGGCACTGAGCGAGTCGCTAGCTGAGAGTGAGCTCTTCGGTCACGTAAAGGGCGCCTTTACCGGTGCAATCTCTCATCGGCCCGGCGCTCTCCTGCAAGCCCACAATGGAACGCTTTTTCTCGACGAGGTGGGTGATCTCTCGCTCGACCTTCAGGTTAAACTACTCCGATTCTTGGAAAACGGAGAAATCCGAGCAGTGGGTAGCGATCGACCGACGCACGCAGATGTACGCGTGATCTGCGCCACGCACTTGCCGCTTCTTGAACTCGTCGAACAAGGTAAGTTTCGACGAGACCTGTACTATCGCCTCGCTTCGATCACGATAGAGATTCCGTCGCTCAGATCGCGATCGAAAGATATCGAACTCCTCGCCACTCGCTATGCTGCAGATCACGGGAAAATGATCTCGGAAGATGCGCTCCTCCGCCTAAAAACTTACCACTGGCCGGGAAACGTTCGTGAACTGAAGCATGCCGTTGAGCGGGCCGTAGGAATGGCGGGGTCACTCGTCACTATTCTCGAGGCGGATAGTTTTGATTTTCTCGTGAACGACGCGATCTCCGAGTTCCATCGCGACGAAAGCGGCCCCATCCTCACCATGAACGAGATTCAGCGCCAGATGCTCCTGAAGGCCCTCAAGCGCTGTGGCGGAAACCGCGCAGACGCCGCAAAACTACTGGGGATCGCAAGGAGCACGCTTTTTGAGATGTTAAAGCGGTATAAGATCAAAGGGCCTCGCCATCGCGAGCTCGACCCACTCGAAGCTTCTGCTTAGCTCAGGATAAATCGTGGGAAGAGGATATCGAGAATCTGGCCCGATTGATTCTGCGTTTCTAACCAACGGTTTAAGACGTCTCGGATTTCTTCGCGAAAGGCTTTTTTTCCGGAAACGGAGAGAAGCTTTTCGCGAGAGGTCGGAACAAAAAGCGACGAGAGTTCCCCGCGGGCCAGTTCGACATGCTGAGAAACCCATTCACAGAGTTCAGGCTCGTCGCACTGAACGACGATTTCAAATTCAGCAGAGTTCGATGAATTTTTAGGAAGTACAACTCCAGGCTCTTCTTTGAGCTCCAGCGAAAACGAACCTAAGCTGAAGTAAGAAGGCGGGCGATTTCGTTTTTTTTCCTCTTCCGCCTTGTGAAAAGCTTCCGTTACGCGACGCTGCTCTTCGAGATTTTTCTCTCGGATTTCCATCACGCGATCAAATCCATACTTCCCGAGCAACCCGATCACCGCTGTTAAGAGAACGAGGCTCACAATAAAAAATCGCGAGGCGCGACGGGTGGGTTGATCCTTTGATCGAAGTCCTTTTAAGCTCTCGACTAACCCATCTCGGATTAGAAGCGGAGCTTTCATCGCACCTACGAATCCGACTTTGAGCCCCAAGAAGAGTGCACCGAGGGCGGCTTGAACGGCAGGTGGAAGTTTAAATTTCGGCTTCTTCGGTTCGTCGGCGTTGGGTGTTGGTTCTGCGTGATCCGACATCGATTATTTAACCGTTTCGACTTGATAGACTACGTTACGAGTTTCACCGATCCAGGGAAGCGAAGTGTATTTTTCGTGGAAGAAGAGCTTAACTCGGTGCCCGCCCTCGATCGCTTTATCAATTCCTTGGATG
>CAYOJT010000261.1:2299-4241 GCA_964404365.1 uncultured Bacteriovoracaceae bacterium | reverse complement strand
TTTGATAGTGAAAAATCGCCATTCCGTACGAAGCTGCTCGAAAAAATGAAAGAACTCCAAGTCTCCCACTAAGACTAAAATGGACGACGCTCAGAAGAGAAATCTTGAATCCATTTTAAATTCTACTCCGACGCCATCCAACTATAACGAGGCGAAGCACTCCTCCATTCTGATAGACGAGAGACTCGGATTTCAGATCGAGGCCACCGAAAAAGTGATTCAGGAGCGCGAGAACTCAACTGGAAAGACCTTTCAAACTTGGAGTAATTTGAGTCCGCAAGCATTCCAGACCCCCTACTCTGAACTCGTCGAACTCGTGAAGCGCTTAAACCCACCCGGCGACTCGAAAACTTGGGTGGATCTTGGCGCCGCTTACGGGAGACTTGCGTTTGTTTTGGCAGTTCATGCTCCGAATTCGCGACACCTCGGTTATGAGATCGCGAGCGAACGCGTGCGCGAAGGAAACCGCGTGGCTGCTCTTCACGGTATCGATCGAAGCGTGATACTGGAAGAAGACCTCTCACGCGTCGATTTTCAACCCGAAACTGCGGACATCTACTTCATTTACGATTACGGCAAAAGTGAAGCCGTCCGAAAAACACTCGAAGACCTAAGAGCAATCGCAGCAAAACGCAGAATCCAAGTCATCGCCCGCGGTTTGGGAATTCAAAACGAAATCGATCGACGCGCACCTTGGCTCCACGTTTTTCCCCCAGAAAGGCTTCCACACTCGACGATTTACCGCTCCTAATTCATGCGAAATCAGTATAGAAATAGAATGGTATCAGAAACCGCATGAGAGACACCACGACTCAAAAACCGGGGGTAAAAGCCCGATCGGCAGATAGAGCGCGAGAATATTCTTTTCGCCAGATCTTCATTGCGTCGAATATCACGGTCATGGGCATCGGGATCGTCTTTGGTGCAATTCTCCTGACGAGCCTTTATCAAACCCAAAAGAAGAGCGCTCAACTCCGTCTTGAGAGCGAACTCTTACGCGCTCGCTCTGAGATCGACCACAGATTCGAGCTAGCTGAAATCTACGTTTCACAGCTTGCGGAACTCTCGAAGGCACTCGCGGGCTCTGATCCTAGCGCCTTCATCGCAAACTTTACGGACACCTCGCGAAAATTATTGGAAACCGACCCCTCGCAATACGAGACCTGCCTCGCACTGGAGCCCGAATATGCGAAGAAGGTCTCGAAGACGAATGGATTTTTAATTGTCATCAGTAAGGATCGAAAACTAGTCGGCCAAGATAAGTTTAATGATCCAACCACGTTTAGCACATCCATTTTCACTGACGGCGCCTACTTAAATTCTCCAGAAGCCATTTGGTACCAGCCGAACAAGCCCTTTGACCGCCCCTATCACACGCCCTTCTATTTCGATGGCATGTACACGAACGAACTCCTCACCTCCATCGGGAAATCGATTACGGATGGGAAGGGGAAACTCGTTGGGGTTGCGACGATCGACCTTACAGCCGATACATTTTCGAGTTTTCTAAACAGCATTCGGATCGGGGAAACCGGAGGGGTGATCGTCACCGACGAAAAAAATCGTCCGCTTGCCCCTCTCATCGCGAGTGATCGTCCTTTCATGGGCTACCGATATGATCCGGCCGTCATGAAAAGCGCGAACTTCGCAATGACTCTCAAGTCGATTCGGCCGACTGACTCAAAAAAGACTGAGGGAACCTATGAGGGTGCCGACGGAAATACGTACCTCACGGTCGCCGTTCCTCTTAAATATCGAAACTGGCAAATCTTCGCCTACCAGAAACGATCGGAAGCTTACGGCACCGTTTATAAGAGTCTCTTCTCGCTTGTCGCACTTGGGCTTGTTCTCCTTGCCTGCTTAATCTGGACTGCGCAAAAAGTGCAGAGAGTCGTGTTTAGTTCAGTAAACACGATCCTTGAGAATATCGACGCCAACTCCG
>CAYOJT010000261.1:0-2289 GCA_964404365.1 uncultured Bacteriovoracaceae bacterium | reverse complement strand
CAGAAGGGCCAAAAGAAATTCAACGCCTGTCGCGCCAGCTGAACCAGCTTTACGCCTCTCTCCATAAGGCGCTCTCTGATCTCAGGATTGCACGCTCGAATGCAGAACAGGCAACCATCGCAAAGTCTCGTTTCCTTTCCGTCATGAGCCACGAAATCCGGACACCCCTCCATGCGATGCTCGGGATGGCCGACGTACTCGCGGCCGAATCAGCCGATGAAACGCAGAAGGGTCACATTCAGGTCATCCAGCGCACCGGGCGCACCCTCCAGCGCATCCTGAATGATATTTTGGATTTTACTCGGATCGAGGCCGGAAAAATGGTTCTCGATCATCATGAGTTTCGGATCTTCGACTTAATTTCTGAGGTGACTGCACTACTCGAACCTGAAGCCAAATCAAAGGGCCTCCTCCTCTCCATTCTACCGACAATGACAAACCAGATCGTGATTGGCGATTCGCTGCGATTGAAACAGGTACTCTTAAACCTTCTTGGAAATGCGATTAAATTCACGAAGAAGGGATTCGTCGAACTTCGGGTCGAATCCGAAAACACGAACCATCCGGAGTTTTTCGATTTCCATTTTTCTGTCACCGATAGCGGAATCGGAATTTCAAAGGATCAGCAGGAACGTTTATTCTCCGATTTCAACCAAGCTGAGAATTCCATCACTCGCCGCTTCGGCGGAACTGGGCTCGGGCTTGCCATTTCAAAACAGCTGGTAGAACTGATGGGCGGAAGGATAGCGCTAAAGAGCGAGAGCGGCCAGGGCTCAACGTTCTCATTCACGATTCGCTTCCAGGTTAGGGGCACGCACCCTGGAACCTACTCCGCTCATGCCACTTCGGACGGTCGAACGGATCCATCGCTCCTAGCGGAGATTCCAACCCACCTAAAACCCTGCCGCATTCTCGTTGTCGACGATGATGAAGACAACCACGCGCTCATTCGAGCCTACTTCAAGTCGAATGCAGAGATTGAAGTCATTCATGCCCACCGAGGCCACGAAGCGCTCGACCTTTTCCGGCGCGACGGACCATTTGACCTGATCTTGATGGACATTCAGATGCCGGAGATGGATGGATACGAAGTCGTTCGGAAGATTCGGAATCTCGAAAAGGAAGATCCATCCCGCGGACGGATCCCCATTGTGATGCTTTCCGCAAATACATTTGCAGAGGATCGGCAAACGAGCCTAGACTCAGGCGCAAACGAACATCTTGGAAAACCGATTGAACGGGCCGCTTTGATTGAAACGGTTTCAAAATGGATTCAGCTCTTAAAACGCTGAACGAAACTAAATTGAGCCCCCAACCAGACTCTCGAGAACGGCCAAATATTCTCGATCAGGATAGGTTTCAATTTTCATAGGCTTGCGAAGTCGGGGATGTCGAAGTTCAATTCCCACTGCTGAGAGAGCGATCCGCTTTAAGCCTAAGACCTTCCCCGCCTGCTGGCTTTCAGCGGTCCCGTGGTCATAATCGCCGACGAGAGGAAATCCTTCCATCGCGAAGTGTTGACGAATCTGGTGGAAGCGGCCGGTTTTAGGCTCGCACTCGACCCAGCTCACCGTAATTCCCTCTCTAATTTTTGGGACTTCACCTGGGAGAACCTCTGATTCGCCTTCTTCAGGGGATGTCGGTATGAAAAAAGTGGAACGCGTAATGAAACTCGTGTGTGCGGCGACGCTTCCCTCTTTCCCATCCTTAATTCGTTTCTTGATGTCGCCCTTCTTCGGAGTGCGCCCTAACACCAGTGCCCAATACTTCTTCTCGACCTTGCCCTCCCGGAAATCCCTCTGAAGAAGTGATGCGGCCAGAGGGGTTAGCGCGAAAATCAGCACCCCACATGTTCCGCGATCCAGGCGATGAACGGGGTAGGCCTTCTTCTCACTTCCCAGTCGACGATTCAGTTCATCCAGAACGGAGGGCTTAGCGTTCTTCCGATCATCGTTGTAGGTCGTCTTGCCCGATGGCTTATGAACGACGACGAGATCCTTGTCCTGATAAAGCACCTTGAGCCCACCACCGGATTTTCTTCGTTCAGGGTATCGTTTAGATTTTGGCTTCATGAGGTTCACTTTTCTGGTCTTTAAGTCCAATTGCAAATAAGAAAGAAATCAACGTGAGGAACGCACCGACGCGGAATGCATCTTCGAAACAACGGGTGAGCGCATCTTGTTCGTGGTAGAGAGTGCCGTATACCTTCATTCGAATATCGATCAGGCTACCTAGAATCGCAATTCCAAGACTCCCCCCCACCTGCTGCGCGAGGCCCAGAATCATCGA
>CAYOJT010000260.1:0-4245 GCA_964404365.1 uncultured Bacteriovoracaceae bacterium | reverse complement strand
TCTCGAATCAGATCGTCGCAAAATTCGGCCTCTCCGAGGAGCGCGCTGAAGGGCTTGCACAGTTGGCGGTGAACTACTCGAAACTTGAATCTTCGAGAAAACTCACCGCGGAAGACAAAGAAGTATTCGCTAAGAAAGCATTGGGCGTTTCCTATGCAGAACTCGAATCTGCATTCAAAAAATCGACCCAGGGCGCAGGAACCGAATATCAGTCGCTCATGAACAAAGCGGCGTCTGTGAACGGAACGAGCCCAGAAAAAGCTCGCCAGCTCATGGACCTCTATTTTGCTCAAGCTGCTGCGAATTAAGCGAACCTTTCATCAAGCCATTTAATTTAAACTACGGGGCGGCCGATTCGGCTGCCCCGTTTTTACTGGGATTCTCTGCGCGCTCCTAAATTGGAGCACACACTCATGAACACACCGCGTAATTACGATCGCTTTCTTGTGGAATCCTCAACGAAAGCATATGTTTTCTGCATGAAAATCGGCCGCAGAATCCACCCCCGGGTACTCGCTTTCCTCGCAGTATTTGCGCTCTGTTCAGTCTCGCTTTCTGAAGCGGGAGAGCGAATTGGAAACGGCGGAGGTGCATGGGCATGCGTTCTGCCGAGCGGATCATTCGACTGGGTGAGGATGGTCGATCTCTATGAAGCCGAAACCGAATTTCACTTTACCATCGAACGTAGAACAGCCTCACCCGGAGCGCAGGCTAAACTCGCCCTTCAGAGGTTGGCTTCTGCCGATCCTAAATACGCGGGCGAACTTTCGCAGTGGCTCGATCATGTTCTCACTCACGTAACGTCTGTCCGAGCGGAACTTCAGGTTATCGATGATTTTCTCTATCACTTAAAGCCTTACGCCCGGGAGTGTCCGAACGGTAAGATAGAATACGTCCAAACCGCCAACTTCACGAGCGACGGCTCGATCTTGTTTCGCGAAGATGTCGTTAATCTTTTTGATGATACGATGAAGGCTGCACTCTACCTCCACGAAGCTGTCTACGCGGATCTCCGGTTTAAATACGGCGAACAAAATTCCATTCGCGCCCGTCATCTCACGGCCCTCCTCATGTCTACCCTGAACGGACAGGCGCTGAAGGTCGAACTGAATTCCATTCTCGGCACCACACCCATCGCCACTGCGCCTCGTCCCATCCGTTTTGTAAAAATCCCAAAAGGAGTTTACACGATCGGCGGAAATGGAGCCTGGCGCTCCTACGCCTTGATGCAGGATCTAGAAATTTCCGAAACGGCGGTAACTGACTGGCAATTTGCTCAAGTGACGGGCAATTACAATCAAGAACAGCGTCAACTCTGTCCGCACAATTTCGTCATTACGAGAACCACACCCTACGTAGTGGGGTACTGCCCGAACAGACTCCATGTTTTTTACGATTCTAACTTAGATCAGTTTACGAACGCGATGACCCTCGCAGATCCGAGTGGAAAATATCGCTACCGAATCCCGACGCTTGAGGAGTGGGAAATCGCCTCGCGCGCTGGAACTCAAACGAAATTCTTTTTTGGTTCGGACCCATCTGAGATTCAACAATACGCAGTCGTATCAGGTCGAGAGTACGAAAGAAAATCCTGGACAGACGTCGCGACGAAAAGACCTAATGGATTTGGAATTTACGACGCCATCGGGAACTACTGGGAACTTGTGGCGACTCAAACTCAATTTGGCGCTCGGCCATTCCCGGTGGGCTGTAACTTCAATTCAAAAATCTACGATGATTGCGTCAGCTATAAGCCTCTTAACTTTGAGCACAAAGAAGGCGGAGCGCGCCTCGTACGCTTCCCGACTGCGAATTAAATCATGCAAAAGACACAGACACTCTTACAAAGGAAATATGAAGAGCTCAAAGCGAAGAATCGCTCGTTTTCGATGCGTGCCTATGCTCGGGTGCTCAAGGTTGGATCAGGACCACTCAGCGAAATTTTAAGTGGCAAACGCCCAATCACCGATAAGATGATGCGAAAATGGATCGAATCGCGCATTTTTGATCCAGTTGAACGAATGGATCTTGCGCGCGAGGCGGGCTACATCCTGACTGATTCCTCAGCTACGAAATCTCGTGGAGCACGCCAAAACGAAAAATACATCAAGATCTCTAAACAGCAGATGCAGGTCATTGCGGAATGGTGGCATTTCGCGATTCTTTCGCTCATGAAAACAAATGACTTCGAATCCGATCCGGCCTGGATCGCACATCGACTCGGTATTTCGCTCGACACCGCAAAAGCGGCAATCGAGCGACTCGCGAGCCTCAATCTCATCGCTCGCGCTATCAATGGGCGCTGGCTTCGGACGAGCGAAGCAGTTCGTACGCCCGACGATTTATTAGATCTCGCAATTCAGAGATCCCACAGCGGACTGATGAATCTTGCCCAAAGGAAATTGAAAGAAGTGAGTCCCGATAAACGGGACTATACTTCGTTTATTATGGCGAGCCGGCCGGATCGCCTTCCTGAGGCAAAAGCGCGGATTCGTAAGTTCCAAGATGATCTATCAGAGCTCTTAGAAGAATCACCACAAACTGAAGTTTATCAGCTGGGAATTCAGCTCTTTCCTCTAACGAAGTGATTCCTGCGCTCCGATTTCTTCCGACTAAAAATAAGAAAGGGACAGAAGTCTGCGACTTCTGTCCCTTTAAATGGTTGGCTCGACGGTTTTTAAGGTAACCCGTTGAAATCCCATGAATCAAAAGCATGCCTGTAGCAACGTGTAGCAATTTTCAGCCTGGTTTTTTTGTTCGCCCTTTACTGAGACTTCCCAGTAAACGGTAAAACGATTGCTGATTCGGACTGTGGAACGCGGTAACCGAGTTTTTCGGTCCCGCTCTGGACATCGACGCCGGCTTTCCTGAGATAGCTGTTTGTCGTTTTGAGTTCGCTATGACCGACGATCGACATCACGCGCGCCAGGGATTCGCCCTGGGCGAGTAGATTCGTAATGAAGGTCGCGCGGAGGTCATGGAATTTTACCGGAGTGATCCCGATTCCTTCGCAGAACTCCCGAGTCACCCGCGCTTGTTCTCCACCCGTCCATTGGATCGGATGCGGGAGCACATATTCGGAGGTCTGCTTAAGTTTCCACTCTTTCAGAATCGAAAGTAAGTCCGTCGAGATGGGTACGATTCGGTTTCTTCGGGTTTTAGTTGGCCCGAAGCCCCCTTTCGATGTCCACTGGCGGCTCACGCGAATGGTTTTTGCGTCGAGATCGATATCTGTCCACCTAAGTGCGTAGAGCTCTCCCGATCGCATACCCGTCATGAGAGCAACGAGCCAGATCGGATAGAAATGGTGGTGACAGCGTTTCGCTTCCTGTAAAAACTTTTCCGCTTCTACAGTAGTCAACACATTCTGCTCTGCTTCCGCGACGCGAACTTTCATCCCTACACAGGGATTCCGCTCGATGATGCCTTCTTCGACTGCGAGCTGAAACATCCGCTTCGTCATCTTGAAGACGTTCCGCCGAGTGAAGTCAGTCGGGAATTCACACAGCGAAAAGATGAGATCATGAGCTTCACTCTTCGTGATGAGCTCTATCTCCCGATTTTTCCAATGCGGCAGGATCCACTTCGCGATCTGCGCCTCGTAGGTCGCGTGAGTCGAAGCGGCGAGTTCGATCTTCATGTTTTTTAGACATTTTTCGACCCACTCGCCAAACCGATACGAACCGGGCTTGTCTTTTCGATCTGCGAGTTTTCGCATGAATTCGAATTCGACATTTTCGGCTCGCTTCAGCGTTTCCACTCCGCGCTTTCGCCATTGAAGGCGACGCCCTCGCGGGTCGTACCCGTTGACGTAGACCTCATAAAAGGTCCTGCCATTGGTTTCGTATTTTTTGATTGCCATAGATTTTGCTCCTTACTTGGTGAGTAGGAGCTGACAATCCTTCAGCCTAAATCTGAGTCGCCTGCCGAGCCTGAACACCGGAATCTGGCCACGATGAACCATGATCCGAAGCGCATTCGTCGACAGCGATAAATAATAGGCCGCTTCTTTTGTTGATAGCCACTTGCACGCTATTTGATTTTCAAAGAACTCCGAACCCCCTGACCCTACATCATTGGTATTCATCTGATCTACTTCTTCCTTTTACCCCTCGATCTTCGCTTCTCCGTCCGTCCTCCGCATTCCCCCGCCATTCCACTCTGACTCCTTCACAGGAACCGTAGGTGGATGGGGAGGAGTCAGAGTGGAATGGCGCCCCGGTTGTGCGGCGGACGGGCGTGCCA
>CAYOJT010000259.1:0-4247 GCA_964404365.1 uncultured Bacteriovoracaceae bacterium | reverse complement strand
AAAGTGACTAAGGTCTAGTTCATTGGAAAATCTCAACCCAACCAGATTCTCATCACCGCGAACGGTCCGATTGAATATGAGAAAATCGACAACTCGGCTGATAAGCAGGTGATCCTCGAGTTGAAAAACGCAAAACTTGCGAACAAGAATGCAGGTCGAAGACTGGATACCTCCAGCTTCAACAGCAAAGTCACCCTGATCAGTCCGTATCAGGTCGATGGCCAGGATATGGTTCGAATCATTATTCAGCTTCGCGATGAAGCGACCTTCAACGTCCAGTCAGCCGGAAATAAATTAGTCGCCGGCATCGACGGAGAGGCTGATGCAGCCGTAGCAGAAGCCTCGGGCGCAGGTGATTCCGTTTCGACAAGTGATAAGGAAAAACCTTCCAGTTCGAAGAAATCTTCGACCGCAAGCTCCTCAAGCTCGACCCATACTGAGGAAGCTGCAGATGGGAAAAGTCCAAGTGAAACCTTAAGTGATTTCGAACAGTCTCAAGCGACAAAGGAATGGGTGGGAAAACGGATCACACTTCAATTTCGTGAAACTCCCATTGTCGACGTGTTCAAGCTGATCAGCGAAGTGAGTGGTTTCAACATCATTCTTTCAAGCGGCGTGAACGGAAACCTCACTCTATCGCTGGTCGACGTTCCGTGGGATCAAGCGCTTGATACGATTCTGTATGTGTTTCAGCTGGGCGCGGAGAAAAATGGTAATATCTTACGGATTGCGACTGTTGCACAGCTGACGGGAGAGCGAAATCAGGCCCTCCAGTCAAAACTCCAGGAAAGTCAAAACTCTCCTCGGATCACCCGGATCTTTCCTATTTCTTACGCCGATCCAGGGCAGCTTGTCGGTATGCTCGGGCGCTTTTCATCTCCTGCGGGTAGTGGACCTGCCGCATCTCTGAATCGCGACTTCATCATGGTGGATCAGCGCACGAACAGTATCATCATTCAAGACACTGCCGCGAGTATCGATCGTATGGCGAAACTGATCCAGCTCCTCGATGTTCCTACACCTCAAATTCAGATCGAAGCAAAGATCGTTGAAGCAAACGAAGTGGGCGGTAAAACGATCACAGGAGCGCTCGGCGGTGGCGCAGTTAAGTTTGACCAATCGAATAACGGTGGCTACGGCGGGATTCAATTTGCTGGCGGCGGAATTGGTGATCCTCAGCTCTCGAACCCGATCACGGGTGCCTCTGCGGGAGTGACCGAAAACGGGACGCCTTCCTTGGGAATCGCCAGTGGATTTAGGATTGCGGCACTTGGAAATTTCCGCGTGAATGCATTCTTAAACTTAACTGAAAGCGAAGGAAAGATTCGCACGGTCTCTGCACCTAAGACCGTCGTGTTGAATCGTCAGCGAGCGAGTATCACACAAGGAACGCCCGTCCTCGTTCCTGTTTCTGTTCAAACAGGACTGGGCACCGTCGGACAAGGGTTTAACGTTTCGAATGCTTCTCTCTCTTTGGGTGTGACTCCCACGGTCACCAACGACGGATCTGTCCTCATGGATCTCAGCGTTTCGAGTGATACGGTTCAGTCGATTGGAACTTCCGGTTCAACCGGTATTGCGAACCGTAACGTGAATACACGGGTGGTGACGGAGAGCGGATCGACGATCGTCATCGGCGGTATTTACACCGAGCGGGAATCTAAAAACGAATCGGGTATTCCGATTCTGAGAAAGATCCCACTCTTAGGAGCCCTTTTCGGTCGTGAAACGATGGAGCGCGGTCGAAACGAGCTCTTTATTTTCATCACGCCACGAATCCTGAACGAACGTGAAGTTCGTGGCGGCAGCAGCGGATCGGATAGCTCGGGCACTCCGGCGACAGATTCCGCGCCAGAAAATCAAGGCTGATGGACAAGTCTCAAGCGTTTTCACCCGTCATCTATGAATACCTGAAAAAGTTTCAAGATGATCCCACTTCGCGAATTTTTGCGCCTCTCGCAGAGGCCTACCGAAAGGCGGGACTTCTGGATGAGGCGATTGAGATAGCGCGCGACGGATTAAAAGTTCATCCGAACTTTGTGGGTGGAAAGGTTGCACTCGCTCGCGCACTTTTCGACAAAAACCTTTACGCCGAAGTCGTCGAAGAACTGAGCCCGGTCGTTCGAGATGTGCCTGATAATTTGGTCGCGCAGAAGCTAATCGCTGAAAGCTTTCTTATGCTTGGGCGTACGATGGATGCCCTGACAAGCTATAAGATGCTTCTTTTCTTTTCGCCCGAAGATCGCGATGCGGCTCGCATCGTTTCCGAACTCGAAGCGAAAGCCTACGAGGACGGTTCGCTTGTCTTAGTAAAGAATCCGCCTCCGAAACCTACGCCTGATTTTACGATCGTGTCTGCTCGTGAGGCGATTGATTCTGATGTTCGGATTCACAAAGAAAAAGTGATCAAACAAGTCGAGCAGCTTCAGAACATGCTCACGAGCTTAAAAATTCTCCGATCAGCAACTCGCTAGCCGTCTCGTGCATGGATTGCCGTCCGCTTCTAAGTGTCTGAAAAGATTGACTAATTTATCACGCCGCATTAAAACCAGGTCTTGCCTGAATTGAACTGAGCGTGGTAATTCTGGTTCCCTATGAGCCAATACGCAACGAACCAGTTCCGCAAGGGACTGAAGGTAGAAATTGAAGGCGTTCCTTACGAGATCGTGGATTTTCAACACGTCAGTCCTGGTAAGGGCCGTGCTTTCACGCGCACCAAAGTGAAAAATATGTTGAACGGAAACGTGACCGAAAAAACGATCACTTCCGGCGATAAAGTCGACGCAGCAGACACGGAACAAGTCGAAATGCAGTTCCTCTATAAAGATGCTGCGGGTTACAACTTCATGAACCAAAGCACCTTCGATCAAAGCGTGATCCAAGAGGAAATCCTCGGAGATGCCGTTGGTTTCATGCAGGAAAACAGTGTCCTTCAGGTTCAATACTACAATGGTCGCCCGATCGGCGTAGAGCTCCCGACATTCGTGATTTTGAAAATCGTTGAGACGGATCCAGCATTCAAAGGCGATACCGTAACCGGTGGAACCAAGCCTGCGAAGCTCGAGACCGGTGCAGTCGTTCAAGTTCCATTTCACTTGAAGGAAGGCGATGTCATTAAAGTTGATACTCGCGATCAAAAATATGTCGAAAAAGCCAACAAGTAAGGCCTCAAAAGCTGACGTCTCCTCCGCTCATGAAATGAACCGCCTAGAAGGTGTGTTCAAACTCATGGGTAAGTACAACGTCGGAGAGATTGAACTCGAAGACGATTCTGGGCGGGTGCATGTCCGGATGATGGGTGCAGCGGGCTCTTCGTCCGTGGTTTATGCCCCAAGCCCCGCACCCCAGGCGTCTGCACAGGCGGCGAGCCCGAAGGTAGCGACCTCAGATGCACCAAAGGCCGCGGCGTCTCCATCGGTGGCTTCAAATCAAAAACAGATTCTTTCACCTTTTGTCGGCACGTTCTATCGCTCCGCGAATCCAACTTCTGAGCCTTATGTGAAAGAAGGACAAGCTCTAAAAAAAGGTCAGGTTCTTTGCATCATCGAAGCGATGAAGCTCATGAACGAAATCGAATCCGATTTTAGTGGCAAGGTCGTCGCGATCCACGCGGAAAACGGTCAGCCTGTGGAATTTGGCGAACCGCTCTTCACGATCGAAGTCTGAAGAATCAAAAAAGGACTCATGCCGATTCAAGCGACCCCATCGACGAAAAAACCTCCCTTTCGGAAGGTCTTAATCGCAAATCGCGGTGAGATTGCGCTGAGAATTATTCGCGCCTGTAAACAGCTTGGGGTTTCGACCGTGGCTGTCTATTCGAAGGCCGATGAGAGTTCTCTGCACGTAAAACTCGCTGACGAGGCGGTTTGCATTGGGCCAGCGCCTTCAAAACAGAGCTACTTGAATATGGCGGCCCTCTTGTCTGCCGCTGACATCACCGATGCGGATGCGATCCATCCCGGTTATGGATTTCTGTCAGAAAACGCTGAATTTGCGCGTCTTTGTCGCGAATGTAAGATTACCTTCATTGGGCCTACTCCCGAAAACCTAGAGGCGATGGGTGAAAAAACACGCGCCCGTCGAATCGCAAAAGAAGCAGGGGTGCCTCTTCTTCCGGGGACTACGGAAGCAGTTCCTGGAGTAGATGCAGCCTTAATGGAAGCTGAGAAGATCGGTTACCCAGTCATTCTGAAGGCGGCTGCAGGTGGCGGTGGATCATGCGGAGATCGAGGGCCTGCGACGCTCGT
>CAYOJT010000258.1:0-4273 GCA_964404365.1 uncultured Bacteriovoracaceae bacterium | reverse complement strand
TGGAAAAGTCGGCGTTACTACCGCGAGAGGCGGGAAATTCTTTAAGGTCGCAGAAAACTTGGTTGAGAGCTCAGCTCGCTTGGTTCTGCACCCGATGAATGCGTTAGCCGGGATATCATTTGAGGCTCTCGATCAGATGAGGTCCGAACACACCTCTCATTGGAAGTATGCGCTTGTGGCTTCAAACTTTGTGGGTGTAGCCGATGCCGGCGATCACTTTGCGGGCTGCAGTCTAGTGGCGCTCTCCAATGGTGAGGTCCCTGTAAAAGCGAGTATGGATGCGCCGGATTTCGTATCGGTGGAACTTCCATCGGGTTCGATGGACGATGAAGGGCTCCTCCAAGACCGGTTTCGTCTCCTTCCTAAACTTCGCCGAATCGCTGAGATCACGCGTTTCACCCCACCCATCATATGAGCGTAGTCGATAGTCCATTCATAGTGCCCGAGCGACCCGCGCTCGTCCTGGCTCCTATGGAGGGCGTAACAGACTATCCGATGAGAAGAATGCAAAGTGCGCTCGGTGGATTCACTTACTGCATCACGGAATTCATTCGAGTGTCGGGCCACGTCCTGAACGCGAAAACCTTCAAACGTCATATACCGGAATGGCGAAATGATTTCAGGACCGATGCAGGCATGCCCGTGCAGGTTCAGCTCTTAGGCGGAAATCCGGAGCGCTTAGCGGCGAGCGCGCTCGTTGCTGTGAATGCTGGGGCGCGAGCAATTGATCTAAATTTCGGCTGCCCCGCTCCGACCGTAAATAAGCATGACGGAGGAGCGACTCTTTTAAAACATCCTGATCGCCTGGAAGAAATTGTGCGGACCGTGCGCGCGCGGTTGCCGAGTGAGATTCCAGTTTCTGCAAAGCTGCGATTGGGCTGGGACGATCCTTCGGTCGTTATCGAAAATGCGCTTCGCGCGGAGCGGGGCGGAGCCTCATGGATCACGATCCACGCGCGTACTAAGATGCAAGGCTATCAGCCTCCCGTCTATTGGAAGTGGATTGGCGATGTGCGATCGCAGGTGAAAATTCCGGTGGTTGCGAACGGGGATATTTGGACAATTGAAGATTTTGAACGGTGTCGTGAAATCACAGGCGCAAAACACTTTATGCTCGGGCGCGGTGCGCTTGCGAATCCGGCACTACCTCTTCAGGTTGCAGAACGTTTAGGGATTTTGGAATCGGGCGTGGATCCGAATCCAGATTATAGGTCCTCGCTCCAGTCTTGGATTCCTATGCTTCGCGAATTCGCACGCGTCTCGATCGAGATGTTTGGTCGTGGACCTTACGTCGCGAAGCGGGTGAAACAGTGGCTTCGTTATTCGAGTCAAACCCATCAGACCCCGTGGTTTGAAGCCATTAAGCGAATCGATTCGCTGGAGGACCTGTTTAGTGCACTTCAGGCAATGGAGAATGAAGAAAAGTGCTTTCCGGTTGAAAGCGCCGTGACCGAGAAGAGTATTAACTTTTAGTTAAACTCTATCAAAACAGATTCTTACGTCCCATCTCTTCTGGATTGCTTCGAAGTCCTACTGATATTTTATAACACAAATCGTCAATACTTCTGGTATTCTCCCGCAAAATCCGTCTCAGCCTGACTGATCGAGGAGTGAAAGATGTTTCAAAAAATTTCAGCGGCTTTAATCGCAATGATCTCTGTAGCACCTGCCTTTGCCTTGAATGATCCCACGAAAATTTTGGATGCGGATGCATTGAAGGACGGACTAGGCGGTAAGAAGCTCGTTGATCCGTGTGATAATTTTTATGAATTCGCGTGTGGAAGTTGGATTGAAAAAACGCCCGTTCCACCAAGTGATGGCTATGTCTACCGCCAGAGCCAGAGGCACTACGCCATTGTAGATCAATTCTTTACCGAACTCCTTCAGGATCAAGCCCAAGGGAAAATAAAATATCCTACAAAGAATTCTCGAAACGTCACGACGCTTTATAAAAGCTGTGTCGATACCTTTCAGGATCAAGCTTCAGCAAGAAGTATTCTGCAGAAAAAAATAAAACAAATCGAAACTCGAGTGATGCAAGGGGATGTTGAATTTTTACTTGCCGACCTTCATCGCGAAGGAGTGAATGCCTTGTTCGCGCCCCAAGCTTGGATGGCGACTCAAGGTGAAAAAATTTACATCCTCAATCTTTTTCAAGGGGGATTTAATTTTGCAGATCGTTCGAGTTACGAACCCGGCGCGAAGATTTTAAAGCAGTACGCCACACACATCAAAAAAGTATTGATGCTTCTTGGATATAAGAAGGACGTCGCGCTACGAAAAGCAAAAAACATTATCCAAATCGAAACAAAACTCGCGAAGGCAGCCCTGCCGCTTGAAAGCGCCTATGATCCTGAGCTCACCACTCATATGACGGATGCCGTGAAGCTTTCTGCTGAGTATAAAGCATTCGATTTCTCGAAATATATTTCGAGCCTCGGAATTCACACGAAGCTCCCTGTGAACTTGGCTGAACCTAAATTCATGGAGCAGGTGAACTCGCTCTTTGCCCCTGAAAATAAAATTCAACTCCGGGACTATCTTCAGTGGCAGGCAGTCTTGAGCAATCTCGCCAACTCGGATTCTGCGCTCTTGAAAGAGAAAGTAGCGTTTTGGGACAAGATTGTGGATGGACTTCAAGCCGCGAAGACTACTCCGAAACACTGCCTCGATTTAGTTTACGGCACCATGGGCGACGCGCTCGGTGAAGTATTTGTGAAAACGATCGAGACGGAAAAGATTTTAGCCGCTACCGAGAGCATGATCGGAAATATGAAGGAAGCTTTCGTGGAGCGCATTATGGATGCCTCGCAGGGGCCCGATGCATGGCTCACGGCGGATGTAGCGAAGCGTGCAATCTCGAAAGTCGCTAAAATTTCGCAGCTCTTGGGAGCGAGCCAGACCTGGAAAGACTACAGCGGCTTAAAACTGAATGAGAACGACTTACTTTCCAACATGATCCTCACGAAGCGCCGGAACAATGAAATCGCTTTCTCACAAATCGGCAAGGGGGCTGTGGTTGGTCAGATTGATATTCAGCCTTGGGCTGTAGACGCTTACTATGAGCGCGAGAAGAATCATTTTGTATTGCCCTTCGGTATTCTCATGCCTCCGTCGTTTGATCTCGACGCGAGTGAAGGCGCAAATCTTGGTTCACTCGGCGGCGGCACGATCGGCCACGAGATGATGCACGGCTTTGACGACGATGGTAGAAAATACGATGAGGCCGGAAACCTCGTAAACTGGTGGGATGAGACGAGCATCAAGAATTACCAGGCGCGAACGACTTGCATCGCTGAACAGACCTCGCAATACCCGCTGAAGGTAGGCGGAGAGGTTCTGCACATTAATGGCGCTCAGACCGTGACAGAAGATGCTGCAGACCAAAACGGTATGGAGATTGGCCGCCGCGCCCTTGAGAACAGTCTTAAAACACGGGCGCCAGCTCCGCTTTGGCTTGGCAAATATAATGAGCTTCAACAATACTGGATCGGCTACGCACAAGCGTGGTGCGCGAATCTGAGTCCTGAGACCGTGAAGAGTATGATCGCGACGGGAGAGCATTCGCCCGCCGAATATCGTGTCAATGGTGTCATGATGAATTCTAAGGCATTCAGTCAGGACTTCGGCTGTAGAGCGAACGCGAAAATGAATCCTGCGAAAAAGTGTACGCTCTGGTAATCTGCCTGAAGTATGTCGCTTGCGATTCGGGGTCGTGGTCGCGTACATTTTTCTAAATGGCGCGAAAGCAGCTCTTGAAGCTTAAAAAAGTCATCGAAGAACACGGGATTTTACTCGTGTATCCGCTCCAGAACCGTCCTTTCCCGCGCTCGATTTGGAGCGCGCTCTATCCGCGTTCTAAAATGCGTTGGGACTGGGACACAACCGGTGACGATCGCATCGTGGAACTCTGGCATCTCCGAGAAGAGCTTTCTAGAGAAGACGGAATCCTCTACGCGAAATGGTATCAAGGCCGCGCTACGTTTTTTAGTGCTCGTGTTGCAGAGGGTATCATCGCTGCATATCAGACGAAGGCTCGAACTCCGAGTGCCTTATCCCGTGAGGCTCGCGACATCGCGAATCTTCTGTCCCTCGATTCTCCGCTCTCTACGAAGTTGATCAAAAAAGAGGTTGGCCTCCAGGGGCGCGCGCTTGAGAGTATCTATTCCACAGCAATGAAGGAGCTTTGGTTGGGTTTAACAATCTGCGGACGTGGCGAAGTGCACGATTCCTCTTTCCCATCACTTGCGGTTGGTCTAACGAGTCTTCTCCA
>CAYOJT010000257.1:0-4303 GCA_964404365.1 uncultured Bacteriovoracaceae bacterium | reverse complement strand
AGAACCGAAATGCGGGGACGACGCATACTCTCTCCTTTTAGTAGAGGGTGTTTGAAATCCTTTCAAAACCTTCATACGAGACTTGAGCAGCTTCCATGCCAGCTGAAATGCCGTGGATTCGAGTTAACGCGTCGTTAAATACGGATTTGGTGACCTAAAGATACTGATTGATTTAGTCGGAAATTCCGAGATGACCCCGGTCATAACGAAAAAGCGATGATCCGGATTTTAGCGAAGTTCGTACAGCTGAATCATCTGGTCATCTGAACCGACGGCCAAAAGAGAAGTCACAGGACTAAAAGCAAAAGAATACAGATAAGC
Organism: uncultured Bacteriovoracaceae bacterium; assembly: GCA_964404365.1. GTDB lineage: Bacteria > Bdellovibrionota > UBA1018 > UBA1018 > UBA1018 > JACMQW01. Next base: position 3,982 of record CAYOJT010000257.1, on the reverse strand, counting down.
GCCTTCCGCTGTCTCAAGCGGCAGCTGCGACCGAAGTTTACCTTCGAGATCTAAAACAAGAAGTTCACTCTCGCGACTCTTTCTACCGACGGCTTCAAAGCCCGCGAGGATTTTATCTTCAGCAACCGAGATCGAAAGCGAGTAATCGGCGTAACGCGGTTCAAGCTTCTGCCACACTACGGACAAGTCGTGCGGACTAACGGCTGCGATGTACTGACCCTTCGGGCTGTTTCCATAAATCGCGAGTAAACTTCCACCCGGTAAGAGCTCGATCTGTTCAACATGATAAGGAGGTCGCATCACACCCCGGAAACGCCCATCCTTTTCGTACACACCGATCCGCTGACCCGTTTTCGGCTCCATGGAGAGCGAAGCCACACGCGGCTCATCTCCTGACGAAACGGAAACATCGAGGATCTCCCCTTCGACTTTAAATTCGTTCGTCACCTTGAACTCGTTATTCATCAAAATGAGTTTTCCGCCCGAAATTCCGAGCACGATCCAACGCTCATCATTAGAAATCTTAAGAGACAGTACATCGGTCTTCACCGCGTGTTTGTATTCGGTCTTTCCATCAAACCCGAAAACTTCGAAAGCAACCGCGGGCATCGTATCATCGTCGTGATAGCAGAGGATCTTTTTCACGGTCGTCAAGATGATCGGCTTACAGGAAGCTTCGACCATCCAAATGCGGCGGCCATTTCGATCCATTCCGAAGAGCTGCCCTTCATGGTTTTGAACCACGACAAGGTCGCCTGTCGCAGACACATCGATGTGCTTCACTGGAAAATCCATCGGCACTTGAAAGACGCGATCGCCTTTTCGATTTAAAAGGGTCAACAGGTGTTTACCGCCCGACTCAAGGCTCGGGATCGTCGCTGCGAGCAGATCCCCGCTCAGACGTGCGACGGAAAGATCCGTGATCGGACCCGGAAACTCTTCTTTCCAAAGTTTTTTAAAACTCACCGGCAAAGCTGATTCTTCGAAAAGTGGAGCAGACTTTTCTTTCGGAGAGCTCGAACAGGAAACAGTTCCCCAAGCCACGAGAAAACAAAAGGCTGCGGTCGCAGCCGTGATTCGATTTTTGGCCATCGCTTCCCTCAAACGCAGGACGAACTTTGAACGACGTAGTTTATGCTCGGGCGAGCGAGGGATCTCTTGGTTCATTTTTCTCTCAATGTTAGAATAACGCCAACACATGCGTTTAGCGATTCTGTCTCGAAATAAAAATCTTCATAGCATTCGACGTTTGCTTCAAGAGGCGAGACGCCTCCACGTGCATTGTGACGTCATTAATCCGCTAGATTGCCAAATGGTGCTGGAAGGCAAACAGCGAAAAATCCTAGTCGGCGGCAACGAATTGCCGCGCTACGACGCAGTTCTACCGCGAATTGGCGCTTCCGTTACAGACTACGGTCTAGCGGTCGTTAAGCACTTCGAATCGATGGGGACGTACGTCGTAAACGGCTCACGAAGCATCTCAGACAGCCGTGATAAGATGAGATCCCTCCAGGTGCTGTCCGAGCACGGATTACGCGTTCCTACGACGATCCTGGCCCGCGGAAGTCGCGGAATTAAGCCCGCCATTCAGGCCGTCAAAGAAATGCCGATGATCTTGAAAATTTTACGCGGAACTCAAGGAGTCGGCGTGATGCTTCTTCACACTCCGCTCAGCGCCGCGAGCGTCATCGACACTCTGAACACGCTCGATGAGGATGTCCTCATTCAACAATTCCTAAAAGAAGGCGCTGGACGCGATTACCGAGTTTTCGTTGTGGGTGGTCAGATCGTAGCCACCATGATGCGAACTGCACCCCGCGGAGAATTTCGATCGAACATCCACCGCGGCGGCGAAGGCAGCCTCGTCACTTTACCGAAATCCTACAGAAACATCGCGATTCGTGCGGCATCCGCATTCAATCTCGGTGTCGCAGGGGTAGATTTGATGGAAGGACCTCAGGGAGCCACTCTGCTTGAAGTGAATTCGTCACCCGGATTTGAGGGGATCGAAAAAGCGACGAAGAAAAACATCGCAGGCATGATCATGCGCCATGTGATCGAATCGGCCCGCAAGAAGATGCGTGCTGCACGCGTAAAACAGGCGAAAAAGCGCGCCTCGAAAAAAAGAAAAGCCCCGACGAAACGTCGAGGCCGTAGGTAAAATCTTCCCTAGCGTCTGAATTCAGCCGGCTTTGCGCTCAAGCTTCTTGTAGCGAGTCTTAGCCTTCTTTTTTGCTGTAAAGGTCAAAGTATCGACGAATTCACCCACCGTCACACAGCCGTAAATCTTCTTCACGAGCATCGTGTTCACCTGAAGGCTCAGTTCCTCGACAATCGGTTGCTCGAGGGACTTAGGAACGATAATATTATTTTTACGCAAGTAGTTGATGTAATCGGACACGACGTTGTTGATGAAGGTCGGGCGATCGGAGTCCGGATCAGCGAAGTTAAAAAGGTGTTGTTCGAAAATGACGTAAAGTGGGTCTACGGTTGGTGAAGTCGGGCGTGCAGCGGTCTTTTTGTTGGTCGATTTAGAAGAAAGTTTTGTCACAGTTTTAGCCGATCGCATGTTCACTATTCACCTCGCCTACATGATTCAATTCGGAAAAGAGGGTCCATCTCTTGAGCTTAAAATCGAAGCCCACTGAACTTCAAAAAACCAAGGAGTTCCAACGCTTTAAGCAGGCTCTTTCGGAGTCAAAAAGGGTGTTAATTTCGACCCACTCCCTCCCCGACGGTGATGGACTCGGTGCGGAACACGCGCTCTACCATTATTTGAAGCGCGCAAAGAAAGCGTGCCGCGTTTACAATCCCGACCCGCTCCCGAAGCGATACAAATTTTTAGATCCTAAAGGAAATACGCTCCTGGGCCCAAATGAAGTCGAACTTTGGGATACCTGCGACCTTTGGGTCATCGTCGATACGAACGATCCGCGACGCTTGGGAAAACTTTGGAGCGAGATGAATCTTCGCGCGAAGAAGATCATATTCATCGACCACCACCCGGAAATTTCGACTCAAAATGCGGTTCCATTACCGCCTCACGCTTTCGTCGTATCGGACACTGAATCGAGTTCCATCGGCGAGATGCTCTACCATATGTTCGGCGAGCTGAATCTTTCCTCGATCAATGAAGACGTCGCCCTCGGACTCTACGTTTCTGTCATGACCGACACGAACTCCTTTCGATACTCGAGAACCACTCCCCAGGCTCACTGGATCGCAGGCGAGATGATTCAAAACGGAGTTAATCCTGAGGAAGTCTATCAGGCGATTTTTTCATCGAAGGAACTCTCACACCTCCAGCTCCTGGGTCAGCTGCTCCAAAACACGAAAGTCACTCAGAACGGGAAGATCGCTTGGCTCGAAATGGGCTTAGATCTCCGAAAACGCCACCTCGCATCGGCGGATGACACCCAATCGTTTTTGAATTTGCTCCTTCTTTTGAAAGATGCCGAAGTCGTCTGCCTCTTTCGTGAGGAGGACGATAACCAGATCCGCGTTTCGATCCGATCCAAGGGTCGAATCGTCATCAATAAAGTCGCCATGGAACTCGGGGGCGGCGGACACGACTATGCAGCGGGACTTGCGCTCTCCGCTCCCATGAATAAGACGGTTGAAGGCGTGATCGAGCGGCTAAAAACACTCGTCAACGCGTTTGAAAAATTCGGAAAAGTATAGCCAAGTCTGAAGCGCACTTTGCAGATTAAAATGCCTTAAGAACACGCGCCGCATTAGCTCGCGTTTTTCCTCCAAAAACCTTGAACAGAAAGCCGATTTCGATACACTCCAGAGGTTATAAGCCCACTTAATTTTGGAGGATCGAGAACGTGATTCAGGTCTCTCACTTAACGAAAATGTACGGCCCGCGAACCGCGGTCAATGATTTGAGCTTCTCCGTCCAGCGCGGTGAGATCGTCGGTTTCCTCGGGCCCAATGGTGCGGGAAAAAGCACGACGATGAAAATCCTCACGGGCTACAT
>CAYOJT010000256.1:0-4332 GCA_964404365.1 uncultured Bacteriovoracaceae bacterium | reverse complement strand
ATGGAGGCATCAGAAATCCGATCAAAAGCGAACCAGGCAAGATCATCAGGCCGATCTTGGTCTCCTCATATCCCAGAACACGAATACAATAGAGCGGCAAAAGAAAGGTTCCACCGTAGAGCGCAAAACTTCGCATCATCGTAATCATGACAGAAAAACCAAACGCACGATTCTGGATCAGTTTGAAGTCAAAAAGCCGCTTCTTGGATGAAGACTCGATGATAATGAACGAAACGATCGACAGGAGCGAGAGCATCCAACAGAAGATAACGACCTGAGAACCGAATCCTGAAAACTCAACTTCCGTTACTCCATAGAGAAGTGAAACCAAGAACAAAGTGAAGAGTAAAAACCCACGAAAATCAAAACTCTTCCACGATACCGCCACGTGCGCGATATCCTTCCGTAAGATCTCGCTTGCCATGTAGATACCAATGATCCCGATCGGAATGTTTACCCAAAAAACCGATCGCCAACCCATGGACTGCGTCAGCATGCCCCCAATCGTTGGACCAAAAGCGGGGCCCATCACTACTGCCATTCCCCAGTAACCTAAAGCGCGTCCCTTTTGTTCTCGAGGGAACACTTTCGAAATAACACTCATCGCGATCGGGACCATTGCTCCGCCGCCGAGAGCCTGAATGATCCTCGCAACGATGAGGGATTCAACGTTCCAGGCAAAACCACAAAAAACCGAGCCTAGCGTGAAGACTGCGAGACTCGAAATGTAGAGTCGCTTTTCTCCAATTTTTTCTTGAAGCCAGGACGTGAGGGGCATAAGCGTCGCGAACGCGATCATATAAGCCGAGACGACCCACTGAATTTTTTGAACGCCCACCTGATATTCATCGATCATTGCTGGAATCGCGACATTGATGATCGACGAGTCGAGCGAAGAAATAAGCGCCCCGATCATGACGGTCCAGAGGATCCACCAGCGGCGGCGCTCCGGAAGTTCATCGAGTTGAAGGCGTTCAGAAAGGGTCATGAGCTCGCGGGTTGTGAATCGTTCTGCTTTTTAAACTGCGTTAAAATAAGAAATTTTGACGTGAATGGGAAATTCTTGCCGAATGCGGGGACGGACCACCCACGGTATCCTAGATCATTATGAAGCGAAGAAATTGGACAGTCATGGGTTTTGTTCTGGGCACGGTGATTTTGTCCGCATGGGAAACGAAGGCGTCGCACGAAACTCGATCCTATGCCTGCGCCGCTCGAATTGTCTGTGACGATACTTCCACCGGTAATACTCAGACCCTTCCCGGCGATGAGGATACGATTGTACGTTCGGATTCTCTTGAGAAGGCCCGTGAAACGTGCGGCACCCTTCGCTCGAGTTCATACAAGAACCTAGAGCGAGTTACACCTGAAGGCTGCAAGGTCGCCAGTGAAGCCTTTCAGATTTCTGAACAACGGGCTCCCGCTTCCAATCTAACAAGCGAACGCCGCTAAACTACTTTCCATTAAGCGTCCTACAGCGAGACTCGAGTATTGGGTTTTCGTTCGTCTGAATCTTTCGGATAGCCTCAAAAAGATCGCATTCCCACTTTTCGATCGGGTGAAGTTTATCCCACGCCTCAAACAGCTTCCGGTTTTTATCTGAAATAATACCATGCCCCGGGTATGCCCAATCCATATAAAAGTATGCTCGAGCGACCGTTCCCTTTGCGAAATCCATGGGTTCAAATTTGGACTGAAAGATCTTCGCGCTACATCCCCCAAAAGTCGTGCCCGCAAAGCGGCCCAGCGCCGACACCTCAGCCATTGAGTAATTACTGCGAAGGCCATTCAGCTCCCCAACCTCGGGAAACAGATTATAGAGGTCGGCCTCCATTCGAGCATATTCCGAATTTTTCTTCGCGCACCTACGACCCTTGTATTTTCCGTGACGGCTCTTGCATTCCGGGCTTCCCTCGCGCCACTCCACAAAGCTCTGCCCAAATGCCTCTGCCGGCACCACGTGTTCCCACTCGACGTGTAGAGCTCGCTTCCCTTTTTTAGCCGACTTGTAGCCACAGGACTTCAAATCGATCGACTTACCCCCGATCTTACAACGACAGTACAGAGTGAGCGCTCGCTCCCTGTGGATGCGAAAAAGAATTTTTTTCGATTCGTTAAAGTCTTTAACTGAAGTATTTCCGCGCCCGACCGTCAAAATCGGAGTCTGAGCCGCATCTTCATGGCGTTCGGCATGAGCGGTCTTCATCGCACAGGAGATCGAGAAGACACAGGAAGCTCCGAATAGAAAAACTAAAGCAAATTTCGAAAAAAAATTTTTCTTTGCTCTCATGTCCCTTATCTTAAGTCGGCCGCCGATTTTTCCGAAATCTTTAATGAATGAAGTCATCCAAGTACGCACGGCCTGCCGATAAGCTCGAAACATTGATTGAAATCATTTTAAAGACCGAAACGGGACAGACGATCATCGAACGCATGATACCACGCCTCGGATCGCGATTAATCGGTATCGAGCCCTATCCTGAGCACATTTACGAGGAAGTGAAAGCTGTTCTGCCCGAAGGGCACCCGATTGGAGCCTGCTATTTCGAGCACGACCGGAAGATCTTTGTCGATTTTGCGGGTCCAAAGGGCATCATTGCGGCCTATCTCGTCCACGAATTTGCCTTGGTTTTGGAGGGATCTGAGAAAATCGCGCTCAAGACACAGGCAGCATTCACGCAGGAATTGAAGGAGCTCGATAAAGAATACGCCAACTTTCTGACGCTCTGGACTTATCATGCTGAAGCATTAGTTCATTTTGTCGACGATGAAAGTGATTCAAGTCAGGCAGCGTAATCCCCCCCCTTTCCCTCAAGCAGCTACTCCATTCGTCCGAAACCTTAAGTGGATGAACTCATTCGGAAAATGCCTGATTGTGATCCTGAGCACTCTCAGTGCACTTTACACATCCGCCTACGGCGGCGGCGACGAGATCGAGGCGCTCGCGCGGGCGCTCGTCGCTAACATTGAAAGCGAACAAAAATCCCCCCCCACAGCAGATGAACTCTCAAAGGTCAAAATCTGGGTAGGCCTTCAGTACGAAAATCTTTCCCTCACGACCTCTCTCGGACTTAAGAATCTCTTTGAAATCGGCCAAACCGGCGGCGCGAAGGATTTGGTTAAACGGGGAGGTATTGAGGCACTCGCAGTCGGAAACATACGGCTCCCACTTGAACCGGCGGAACTACGTCCGAAATACGCATTCCTCCTGCGCACCGATCTTAAACCTTTCGTCCTCAGCACAAATTACGGCGATCTCTTTTTAGAACTCTCTGAATCCGTTTTCGATCGAGTCAGTTTCGCCTACGGCGATTCTTACGACAGTTTTGCGCCGTCCCATTCCCTCCAAAAGACGAGCATCGATCTCGATGAGCTTCAATCCCTTTACCGATCCGGCGGAAACTATGGAGAAGCCCAAGTGTGGGGGTCTCTGCGTGTTAACAATTTTTCATCCATCATCTTCCCGGATTCCTATCCCGAGGAAAAAATCGAGAATTTAAAGAAACTATCCAATCGTTTCGGAATTGAACTCAAAGTTTACGATCGAAAAGCGTTGAAATCATTTTCTCTCCAATCCGTTCAGAGCTTTTATAAACCAAAGCTACCTCCGAAGGTAAACTCCGTTCCGCTCTCACTTGAGACGCTGGAGAAACTCTATTACAAACAGCGTCGCGTCTTCGACAAATGTGCAGTTTTAGACGAAATTGGGAAATTAGACGCCAGCGATGAGCTCCGAAATGCCCTCTTGGACCGGATCCGCGCTAGTGAAAAACTCGCTCTGTCCCGAAACTCCCAGGCAGCGGCAGATTTAGCGAAATACGAAAAATCTCCACTCATTTACAATCGCTACGCGTTCGACGGCCTTTTTTCCTGGATCGAACGACAGCGAAATCGACTCCCGAGAATTAGAAACGCTGTTCAACAAATTATAAAAAGCGCCTCAACGCAGGAGATCGCTGCACAGGCAAACCGACTCCTCAAGATTTTACCGGCAGCTGGGGCTCAGGGTTTAGACCCGAGCGATCTGCTATTTAAAAGTAAATTGGGTGAAGCATGGAATGAAGCTGAGCGAGTGGAGATCCTGAAAGCCTTCTTGGCGAGTGACTGGATCGCGCTCGGACTTCCTGCGAATGACCCCGGCGCTCTAATGGATTTTTATTTTGAATTCAAAAGGCAAATTCCACTCTGGGCCACGGACGAGGTCGTGTTCTCGAAATTTTTGAGAGTCGTTTCGTGGGATCTGAAAAAATACACTGAGGATCTCATTGGACAGTTCGAAAAAATCACTCCTGAAAAGCGGATTCTGCTCATGCGCATAGCCCAAGATCGCCT
>CAYOJT010000255.1:0-4342 GCA_964404365.1 uncultured Bacteriovoracaceae bacterium | reverse complement strand
ACGCACTGCGATCGGTGTTTCGGAAACGCTTCACTTCGTCTGGGTTAATTCCGAGAGCAAGGAGCGATAAAATCTCAGGCTCAGGAAGCGGGGGGTTAGAAGTGAATTCAATTTTGTAGTTATCGAATCGCCCCTGGCCGAAAATACTAATTTTTCGATTGTTAATTTCAGTTTGTCCCATCACTTCAAATTTCGGGTTGATCGTACGCGGACTGTCGAACTCGAGCGAACCGGACTGAACCTGGAAGACTCGATCCTTAAAGAGAATCTTCCCTTGAACAGCGGATGCCTTTCCTAGGGGCCGTGGCTGATCGATCGTTCCTACGATTCTAAGGTCACCCTTTGCTTCAAGGTCCATGAGCTCGTTCTGAACCATAATATTTCCTGGTGCAGACACCGCTAAATCCAACGCAAAGAGCGAGGTCTCAGAACTCCTGCCCTGGGAGGTCGGCATGTACTGGGCGGTTTTCAATCCACTCCCACGAGCATTCGCAATTTTTTCTTTCGATATTGCGCTCTCGACGAAAACTTTTCCCTGAACCAGGTAGGGTCGTTCAGAACCCATCACGGTCAGACGTCCGCGGACCTTAGCAACCTGGAATGGATAAACTTTTAACTTATTTCCAAACAGACTGAGTGAAAGATCTAAACTCGGCCATCGATCCAAGAATGCCTGGGTAGTCCCACTGAGAACCGTACGTCCGCCGGCAAGGTCGGCTTCCCAATCCTCAATGCGCATAAGGCCATTATCGACCTTATATTTACCCGAAATATTTTCAACCGGCGTATCGATTCCTGCAATTCTGATCGAGCCCCGCTTAATCGCCCCGCGACCCGAGAGTTTCGGCTCTTTGAGCGTTCCGCCGATGCCGAGATTGAGTTCCGCAAGCCCGTCCGCCTTCTCTACGGTAGGCGTTAAAAATTCGATGACCGATAAATCCAGCGCACCACCGACCTGACCGTCTAACTTCCCGTTTCTGGCCTGAAGTTTCAAATTCACGCTGCCTTCATCTCCGACCAGCGAAATATTCGGGATATCGAAATTCCCTTGATCAATCTTCATCTCAAAAGCGTGATCGACGTGATAGGTAGCTCCAGTTTTTTCTAATCGGTATTCACCGATCTTTGCTTGTCCAGTCCCAAACTCTGATTTTCCAGAATCGAATTTCAAGGCTAAAGAACCTGAGACCCTACCCACAAGCTTCGCGTCCTGCGCAAGGTTTGGATTCAGAAGGAACACAAACGGAGTAAAATCAAAATCTTCAGCCTTCGCTTTCAATTCACAAGCAGCACCAGGTTGAAAGGCGTATTTCAAGTCGATCTGGCCTTGATCGCCAAAGACGGATGCGGAAACACTTGCAACACCACCCTTAGACTCGATGCTGATATTCGTGTCAGAGAGTGATTTCCCCTTGAGGAGCGTATTATAAACTTGGATTTCACTTTTGGACTGTACGGCGCCCATTGCGCCCTTGCCCTCACTGGTTGCATCAAACTTTCCACGGACCGGAACATCCAAGAGCGCAATTCGATCAAAGTCCGAGATGTTCATTCCTTCCGTATGCACCGACCAATCAATCGTTTCTGGGCCACCTTTCAAGGCTGAATCGTAAAAAATGCGGCCATTGATGGTTCCATTTTTCTTTTTCGCATCCCATTTCGAGATGAAGTAACGACCGCGATCGAAACCACCTTCGATTTCAACTTTTGACATTCTCTCGGAGAGCCACTCCCAGTGGTCGCCAGAAATTTTTGCGTCCACGAGCATTTTCGAGAGCGAAATCCCACCATGAACACGAAGCGAACCATTCATTTTGCCGCTCATCGAAGCCGGGAACCACCAGAGGTCTTTCGTGAACTCCGAAAAAATCGAGGTGAAGTCGTTGATGTTTCCGCGGATCTGAGAGGCCTTGATATCCATCGTGTCCGCGTCCGTGAGATCCATTTTTCCATTCACTTCGTAGTCGGTTCGGTTCTTTCGAACCTGGAGCTCTTTGAAATAAAGCTGAGATGGTTCATCGTCCCAAGTAATCGTTCCTTCAAAGTCGCCAAACGCCATGCGGAGGTAGTAGAAATCCTTTAGATCGCCGGTAAAATCCATGAGGACGCGATCCGATGGGCCGTGAATGTGAATTCCAAGCGTTCCGCTACCCCGAATGGGATTTTCAGCTAAGAAATCAAGATCGGCTAAATTCACTTGCCCGTCACCACGGAAGTCGTAACGTGTCTTGGGTTCTGCAGTAAAGATCGACCCATGAATGTCGTATTGGTTTCCGGATTTAAAACCCAGTTTCATATCCTGGAAATCGACCTTCTTTTCATCGATTTCAACTCGACCCTCGAGCGTCCCTTCACTGAGTCGAAGCAGTCGACTCAAAGGTTTTGTTTTTCCAAGGCGCTGGTTGTCCAGTTGAAAGCCTTCAACCTTCCATTTTGGGTCGAGCTTCAGATTCCAGTTCGATTGATTTGGTTTCGGTGGAGTAAATACCGCTTTCAGAGGGCCAGTGACTCGACCATCAAGTCCGTAGAGATCTTTCAGAAGCTCAGACCCTATCCAGTGAATGTGCGCGCGCTGAAATCCGAGATCTACCGATATGGGTTCCTTAATCGGGAACGCCACCCGAGTCGAACCAATCGTAATTTTCCCGCCCATGCCGGGTTGATCGCCGCCCTTCTTTTCAATTTCGGCGGTCTCAAGCTTACCCGATCGTAAGGTGACCTCTGGCCTTCCATCCTGCGCAGCGAAAGTTCCATCGAGTTCGACTTTATCAAGTCGGTGACTCCGCCAGGAGAGGCTCTCACCTTTCAAAGTTCCATTCGCGGTTAGAGTTTCGATCGCGCGATCTAAGTCTGCGGTCGCCCGCCCCTTAAATTCGACATGTCCCTCTGGAAGATTTGGAAAGGACCTACCGGTCGCAAGGAACGCAAGCATCCGCTGAAGATTCCCCCGCATCTCAAGTTCCAAATCCGCTTTCAGGCCAGTTCCCTTCAAAACATCACCAGACAGATTCCCACTCGAGAGAATCTGCATCCCCTCACGTATGAGTTCGAAGTCTTTCAATCTCACACCCGTGCTATCAATCCGAGTCGAGAAACGAAGAGAATCCAGCGAGTCGGGATATTCCCAGCCGTTCGGAATTTTGAGATCTACCTGATCCACATAAACATAAGCTTCGTAGGCGGGGCGTTTACCCTCAGAGATCTGTTCGATTTCAAGCGACTTCGCGTTGAAGTACGCTTTAATCTTTGCCTGCGGAACATCTAATTCGACCTCCGTATCTTCAAGTACAAGGCGTTCAGCGCGGACTTGAAATAACTCGTCCCAAGAAACCTTGATACTCTTCTTCTTTGGTTCATCTTTCTTTGCCGGCAGTAGAGAAGTTTGGACTAATCCCCTTACAACCCGAACTTCGTGTACGCTCACTCGTCCTGTAATAATCTGGAGGGGACGGAAAGAGAGCTCCAAACTATCTGCTTCAACTGTCGTTCCGGGCGGAAGATCTGCGACGTTTTTTTCAACTGCACGAATCTTCGGATGAATGATCGCGATGCCTGGGGGAAAAAATCTAACGGAGAGATTCGAAAAGTCACCATGAATTCCGAGGTTCGTCGGCACGTACTTCGCCACCACCCGCTTCAAAGTGCGAGCAAAACTCCCGCTCTGAATGTAGGCTAGCGAGCCTACCGTCAGGAGGAAGATGATGGAAGTGAAGATGAGGATCGACTTTTTTCGCATCGAAGGAGTCTCTCGTACGCATCTCGGTACTGAGGATCGATTTGGGTTACAGCACGGTACCACTCTGCGGCCTTTTTCCGCTTCTTCAATCCCTCGTACGCACGTGCGCAGAGGTAAATCCATCCCAGCTTTTCAGCTGGTGTCTTCAGGGGATCACCCACCAACGGGTCCAAGACCATAAGAGCATCAAAAAAAGCGCTCGAGTCTACGAGCGCTTGTGCTTTCAACGTCTGAGCCGTTTCAGAAAGTTCATCATCCATTTCGACAAGACTTAAAAGCCGAATCGCAGGCTGATAGAGCTTCATTTCCATAAATGCGACGGCTAGATCGATCTTTTCTTGAGGTTTTGCTTTCTTTGTTTCCTTCGTCAGGCCATCGATGAATGCCTTTCGGTTCTCATCACTGCCGAAGAACTTCATTTCTTCATCTTCTTTGCCGATTTTTTCTTCAAGACTGGCGATAATCTTGTCGGGGTCATATTGGTCATCCGAAACGGGGTCCGCAGTTGCCTTAAAACGGGAACGTTTCCGTTTCCCGTCGCTTTTCAGGATTTGTTGGACCTCAAGATCTTGAATTTCTTTCAGAATTTTTTACGCATCATTAAAG
>CAYOJT010000254.1:0-4394 GCA_964404365.1 uncultured Bacteriovoracaceae bacterium | reverse complement strand
GAGCTCAGGATAAGTTTCAAAAGGTTCGAACTTTCGCGAGACCTGTCAGCGGATCGTGAACGCTAAAATTAGTGCGTATCGATCCATGACTCAGGCGCAGTTACTTGCGCGCTACAACGCCTATAGAAATCAGGCGACCAATTACCCGGATCTTACAACCGCTGCAGGTCAGACGGGCTGGAATAAACTTTGTGGATACCACCCACCGCGAACCTTTTCGACTTCTTTTCCTGCAGCCGCGCCTGCCGCTACGGCGGCGCCGGATGTGGCCTTGCGCGCGAATATCGTTTCTTATCCGACGAACGGCTCCTATGGAATTTCGCCTGCGATCGGCGTTCGCGAATGTCCGAGTCTCTCCACAAACCCAGCGCAGGATGTGCTCCCTGACGGAACAAGTGCGGTTATCACTACGGGAACATGCGGCTCGACTTCGACGATTTCTCTCGCTGATGGACTTAAGATTTACGCTTCGATTTCCGTCACGAACCCGTGGGGGGGGACGACCGCGTACTCGTGTCCGTCGGCGACCTACACGCCGACCGGTCTGAACCAGGCCTTTGATATAGTAGTGAGTGCCGTCGCGGATTACGCTTCGACGGGAGCAGCGGACGTTGGCGGAGAAAAAGACCCCTCGCGCTTGATGTGCTCCGCTCGTGCTTCTGTCCCGATTGTTTCAAGTTCGAATACCGCGCAGTTTCGCTATTATGCGCATTCGGGATCTACGCAGTCGGGTTGGTCGATCCGAAAAATCGGATCTGGAATCTCGAGTGCGGCTGGCGGTTCTTCCCCTACGCCCACGCCGCCTGGTCCAGTTTACACCTCTCTTTCGAGTGCAATGGGTAGTTGGACCCCACGGCCATCAGCCACCATGGGTTATGTTACTCAGTTTGGAATATCTCCATCTGGGCTCTATGGATTTTTCGTTAAAGCTTACGAAGCCTCAACAGGGACGAGCGATTATATGACTTCGTACTATTGTACCCAATCGCTCCCGAACGGAGAGACGACACCGTCAGCTACCACAAACTGTTTTACGCTTCCGAGGATGGACGGTAATCAGATCGAGTATCTCGCGATCGATTATCAAGGCGGTAGGATGTGGGGTATTTTAGGGCGTTATATGGATCCTGATCGAAATACGGGCGGAACGGGCCACGGTCAGGATATCACGGGTGCTGTGTTAGTCGCGGATTGTAGTAGTTTCACTACGCCGGAAGCACGTGAAGCAGCGCTCTTCAATCCGACGACCTGCCCCTCTACACCGGTTACACCGCCGATCGCTATGACTCCTGGAGTTGGCGCGATCGTTTATACGGGACCGCCTGCGGACACGAGCGACTATGATTCTCGGAAATTGGACATGACGTTTTTATTAAATTCACCGGATGCGATGTGGGGAGCGACTCCGAATCCTAGCCTAAGCTCGTTGAGTAAGGTCTATCACATGGGCGCTCGGGGGCTTCGGGACATCACGTCTATTTTTAGTGGCGATGGCGCGCTCTATAAGGTGAGTAGCACTCGGGACTGTTTCTCGGTCGCACCAACTCCTCCAGCACCAAAATACGCTTGCACGGGGTATGCGTTTGCGCGACTTTTCTTTTCTCCTGATGCCCTCTCTGCATACGCGGTCATGCGCTATCCGAGTAACCCGGTTCCTGCGAACGACCCTGGAACGGGCTCAGGCACTGTGACTTGTCCGAGCTCTGTCTCCAGTTATGGACCAGTCGATAAGACTGCGCGTATCTATAAACTTGAAATTCCAAACGGCGCGGGTTCATCGACGAATGCTTACGCATGCCCAAATACGGTAGCGAGTTACACAGTAGGCGACACGGCCTCGAGTAACTATAAATATATTCTTGTGAGTTTTTGATGGTTTTTAGCGACCTACGAATAAGCTCTCGACGTTTAGGTGAGAGCGGATTTTCGATTGTCGAGTCTATCATTACGATGGCACTTGTCTGCATGGTCGCCGCCTTCGTTTTCCCGATCTTTTCCAAAATGACCGGTCTCTCGAAAAGCTCGAATTTCAAAGAACACTGCCAGCGCCTCGTGAGCTCAAAGATCGCGTTTTATAACAACTTGACCCGCGATCAGCTGATTCAGCGCTACAATCAGTACCGGGTGAGTTCGCCGATCACCGGAGGCGGTGGCGTTGGTACAACCGCTGGAGCCCCTACGACCGCCCTGTGCGGCACCTTGGTGAGCGGGGGATTAGGGACGACGCCGGAGCCACTGTTTCCCGCAAAAATTTCTTCCTTCATCGAAGAGGGCGGAATTTACAAGTATGGCCGTCCCGCTGAACTCGGCCTTCGGGAGTGCGTGGAGCTCAGTGACTACCCGATGTATGACGTGCAGAGAATTGAAGTTCCTGGAAAGCCTTATCCACCGAATTTTTGTTTGAAGCTGAATGGGGGAGGATTTCGAAAGTCAGACGAAGAGACATCGATTCAACTCCCCGGAACAAAAGTCTATGTCCGCATGCGACTCCTAGGTGACCCCGGATCGCAGGCGAGCTGGACTTGTCCTGCGAACCTTGAACCCTTCCAGTCTTATTTAAATCAGTCGCTTGAAATTCAGGTATCAGCCGTTTCGGATTATCTATCGGTTGGAAATTCAAGTACAGGGGGAGTGGTTGATCCGAATGCGCTGATGTGCTCGGCGCGCACCTCAATTAGCATGATGAAAGAGCGCGGTCCGCTCGCGTTCCGATACTTCGCGGCCCAGACGGGGTCACCCCTGCGCTGGAGCATTCATCGGGTTTCGGATGGATGGAAAACGCACGCGCCAGTATACGCTGCTCTCTCCGAGCTCATGAACGCCACGACCGTTCATCTTTCCGACGGAGCGACTCTTTCGCAGTCGGGTGTCGTGACTCAATTTGGAGTGAGTCCGAGGGGAGATCTAGGCTATGTCGTGAAAGCATTTGAAAATGATCCCGATCCGAATTTTCCTCTCACATCCGTCCTTTGCGTCTTGAGTAACTTAACTGAGACGGGCAGTCCAAGTTCGCCTCAAGCCTTTTGTCGAATGCTTCCACGGATGCCTGGGAATCAGATCGAGTCGATTTTAGTCGATTGGAAAAAAGGAAAGATGTGGGGCGTGAGTGGGCGTTCTGCAAACCCTAATCGGGGTCTCTCGACTCCTATTCATCAGAAAATCGACAGTGGCTATCTCCTGGCTGACTGTTCGGGCACACAGGCATCAGAACGCGAACGCGCACTATTTTACGGAACACCGACCTGTATTCCTTCCGATACTTCGAGCGGGATGGCAGCGATGCCCACCCCAGTTCCCGTGGGCGCAGGGGATACCATCACGGACTCAAGCTTCGAGAACGAGCGTCGGTTGGATGAGGGTTTTTTAAAAGAATCGCTTTCTACTATCTATTCGCCGACGGTCGCTCCTCATCCCGGAGCGCCGAGTAAGGTGAACCACCTGGATGCGCGATCGCTGAGGTATTTACGCGAAATGTTCTCCTCGACCAATGGCGCTCTCTTTACCGTTTCTAGTTCGCCCCAAAGGAGTTGTGGGCCGGTGGGGCGGTGTATGTCTCGTGCTCATGCTCGACTCTTTTTTTCTCCAGATGCGCTGACCTCTTACGCTCTCATGCGGTATCCGGGAGTCTCGACGGAGTCGGGGTGTAATTCGAGTCAGAGCGGTATGCAGGTTTCAATTTTTCGTCTTGAGTTTCCACTTGCTGCCGGATCATCGAATCAGATGGAGACGACATGCCCGGAAATGGTTCTCAATTTACAAATCGGTAGTCCAGGAGTGGAAGTACTGCCTGAGCTCCTCAGTTATTGAAGTCTAGGATTCAGGTCTAAAATTGAAATCGAGGGAATAGCTCGAGCCCGGGATTACTTTTTCGTGCCGTCTTTTTTCTTCTTCATGACGGGAGTTCGGACGTCGTCGATCTGTTTTTTCTTATCGAGAACGTTCTCGTGGCGATTTTCGGCTAGTAACTGCTCGATCGCATGGAGCTCATCTTCCAGTTCCCACTTCGCAAGCATCATCACCGCTATTTCTTCATGGGTATCGGGCTGCTTCATACTTTCGTGCACTTTGAGTTTGTGACGAATGCCGAGGCTTCTCTGGATGAGTTCGAGTTTGCGTTCTTTTTCCATATGTCCTTTCATTGTATCGGAAAATTGCGGTGTGTCACTGTAGGGGTTTTGACACCTTTATGAATAATTCTAGTCGGATAACGCAGCGCATTTAGACTTATATAATGCCGAGCAATATCAATCGTTGACGCGATCAATCAGGAGAGGCAGATTCCCCCGTGAACTGAATCTGTTCGGGCCTTTCAAGGGGGGCAAATCATGAAACCATTCCTGAAGCGTGGTGCTTTTTTGGTCGCCGTTTTCGCAGGAATCTTTCTTGTGAATACT
>CAYOJT010000253.1:0-4493 GCA_964404365.1 uncultured Bacteriovoracaceae bacterium | reverse complement strand
CGATCGCATCTGTGAGAGAATTCGATCCGTGAGCTCTTCGGTCGCGATTTTTTCTTTCGATAGATAGTCGATTCCGGAATCCATCGTCGAGAGATCAAGGAGATCGCGAACAAGCGCCATCAGGCGCTCGGTATTACGCGAAATCACATTCATAAATCCTTCTTCGATCGCGCGCCCGCCCTTTAAGTCTTCAATAATGGTGTCGGTGTACCCCTTAATCGCGGTGAGCGGGGTCCGTAACTCGTGCGAAACGTTCGCGACGAAATCGATTCGCATTTGTTCGGCAAGTTTAAGCTCTGTAACGTCGTGGAAGATCCCGACTGCTCCATAAACCGATCGATCTGGACGCTTGAGAGGCGAGACGTTCAGAGAGAAGAATTTTTTCCGATCATTCTGTACATGGGGAACGGCTTTTAGATTAAAGACTTTCCCTTCCTGTAAACAAAATCGAAAAGCATGGATGATATCCGGATCGCGAATAAGCTCTACAAGCTTCGCGCGGCCTTCACGGATACTCTCGTGCCCCACCATGACTGCGAACTGCGAGTTATAAAAAAGAGGTTCCTCTTCGTGATCGATCGCGAGGATCGCATCTGTAATGCCTGCGACAAGTGTGGAAAGTTCGTCGCGCTGGGCGCGGAGCTCTTCAATAGTCTCAAGCGTCGAAGCATCCAGAGCCTCGGGTTTACCTTTACCGAAAAGCCTCTTGAGCATGGCGGTTTACGCTTCAGCTTTCATGCGGTAGCCGACGCCGCGAATCGTTTCGACAAAATCAGCGAATGCGCCCATCTTCTTACGAAGTCCGAAGACATGGGTGTCGATCGCGCGATCCACAACCACAACGCCCTCACCCTGCACAAGTTCGATCAACTTATCGCGTGAGAGAACTTTACCCGAATTCTCCATGAGCGCTTTCAGGAGCTTAAACTCAGACGGAGTGAGTGAAAGTTTTTCAGAACCCGCAAGCACATCGTAAGTTTCGGTATGGAGCGAAAGATCACCAATCTTCAAGACCTTATTCTCAGCAGCGCCGGATCGCGCAAGCTTTCCACGACGCAAGAGCGCGCGCACTCGTGCCAGAAAAATCGGAATTTCAAAAGGCTTAGTGACGTAATCGTCGGCGCCACTCTCGAGACCTCGTACGATGTCCGTCGAGTCCGCACGTGCAGTGACCATGAGGACTGGAATATTTTTCATTTGGGATGTCATCCACTTCGTGAGCTCTAATCCACTCACTCCTGGGAGCATCCAATCGACAACACAAAGGTCAAAGGGCTTCGAGCTGAAAAGCTTCATCGCCTTTTCTCCATCGTCGACCGCCTCCACTTCGAAATGATCTCGCTTCAGGTGCAGAACAATCAGATCGCGAACATCCGCTTCATCTTCGACGACTAAGACGCGTGATTTCTCAGTTTGCATGGTCTGAAAACTACCTCAAAACCTCTGATTTTCCTGTCAAATTCCCGTTAAGGACCCCTGACTTTTCACCCAAATGCGCCTAGAGGGGCGCCCTAGGAAGCTAGGGCTATACTGCGTTATAGAGGAGTATAGGCGGTTTTTGCCCTAAAAACCCCCCCATCTTCAAAAACGGGAGGACCCCGTGCTATACTGGGTGCGTCCGGTTCTGTCCTCAAAAGATAGTGTGTCTAAGTTCTGATTCTGCTCTCTCTGTCTTCTTTTGCGGCCCTAATTCATCGGATCCAGTTCGTAGAAGTACTCGCATCGCAAAAGGAGCGAATAGAAATGCAAAACAATAAACTCTTCGTGGGGAATCTTCCCTACTCGGCTACCGAAGACGAAATGAAAGAAGCGTTCGCGCAGTCTGGTAACGTCGTTTCCGTGAAAATCATCACGGATCGCGCTACGGGCCGCTCGAAAGGCTTTGGTTTCGTGGAGATGGCAAGCGACGAAGAAGCACAAGCAGCAATCACGCGCTTAAACGGCGCAGACTACGCAGGTCGCGCGATCACCGTATCGGTCGCTAAACCTCAAGAGCCTCGCGCTCCAGGCGGCGGCGGTGGATTCCGCGGCGGTCGTGAAGGCGGCGGCGGTGGACGTGGTGGATTCGGCGGCGGCGGTGGACGCGGTCGCGATGGTGGCGGCGGCGGCGGCTACCGCGGCGGACGCGATTAATCGCTGACCCTCAAAAGAGATTCGAACCCGGAGCACTCCCTGAGTCCTCCGGGTTTTTTTATGCGCCGCACTCACCCAACTGTTGCAAAAAGCCCACAAAGCGCAGCATTTTGACGCATCGCGACTTCGGCCGCACACCTTATATTCGAGGCCAATCCCGCGGGTTTCGACCCCATTGAAGCGGGCTTATGCAGCCGATATGGATGGCCGCATATGAATAAACGCGTAATCCTGTTCGCACTCATCTGCTGCGCTTCGAGCGCATTCGTTTCGTGTGGGAAGAAATCAGACGGCGGCATCGCCCAACCCCAGAACAACCCCAACAACAGCGGCTATGCATTCGATCCCGCGACGAGCACGATCACTTTAGATTCGACGACCATTCAGATCTCAGGTCGCAGTGAACCCCTCTGGAACACGATGAACGGTCCCGCTCAATTTAATGGAATGCGGAACCTCGTACGTGTTTTCAGACTTCCATCCGCATTTACGGGAACTCTCCAAGTGGGGCTGCCGATGGTCACCTACAGCCGCTGCAATACGCCCGACATTCGGAGAAATGTTCGTTTCACCGTCATTCAAAACGGGACCCAATACTTCGTTTCGAATCGGTTTTACCTTTTTGGCGATGGCAGCGATAAATTCTTAGTAGTGAAACTGGAAGAAGTCGACTGCATGACTGCAGGGATCCAGTTCGTCGTGAATCGCGTTTTGTAATTTCTTCCTAGAAATCGCGACCTGTCTTCATCGCTTTCTTTCCGAACTTTTCACGCACTTGATCGCGAATTTCGTCGAGTACTTCTGCGCGCTGATCGATCGGCTTAAAGAGATCCATTTGATGGCGACCATCGCCGAGTTCGACACCGGCTCCTAGAAGCCGAACGCCCGTTTTTCCATCCCATGCATCGAGAATCAGAGGTTCGAGCGCCTTATAAATTTCAGAATCCACGCGGGTCGGCTGTGCTAGCACCCGCGATCGAGAGAGCGTCGTGAAATCGGGATAGCGGAGTTTCAATTTTACCGTGTGAGCGTACCGAACATTCGGATCCTCTTCTTGGCGGAGTTCCTCTCCAACCTCGCTCACCAACTCCCAGAGGAGTTTTTTTAGTTCGACGAGATCCCGAATGTCCTTTGAGAAAGTCGTTTCACGAGACATTCCTCGCGTCTTCGACTCTTCATGGAATCGAGTGGAGCCCTTCCCATTCGCTACTCGCCAAAGAAAACTCCCGGTCCCGTCGCCAAATCTCGAAATCAAGGAAGCTTCCGTCCACTTCGTCTGCAGATCTCGAATTTTATAAAGCCCTTCGCGCGCGAGCATGGCTTCCGTTGACGGCCCAATACCAGGAACTCGCTTCAGATCAAGCGGCGCTAAAAAATCCTTTTCCCCGCCTTCCGGGACAAATCGAATACCGTTCGGTTTACAGGTGTCGGTCGCGATCTTGGCGACTCGGCGATTGGAAGCGATCCCAATCGAAGCCGTGAGCTTAGTTTCTTTAAAAATGGCAGCCCTGATCTTTTCGGCTGCTTCTACGGGCGATCCATAGAGAAGCTTCGTGCCACGCATATCCAGGTAGGCTTCATCCACGCTCACGACTTCATAATCGGGCGCGAATCGCGCAACGATCTCGAAGACCTGCTTTGAGAGGCGAGAGTACAATTTGTAATTTCCGGGAACGATCACGAGCGACGGCAGAATCCGAAGCGCCTGAACGGTCGGCATAGCGGATCGAATGCCGTATTTTCTGGCCTCGTAGCTTGCGCTGGATAGCACTCCCCGATTCGAACTCCCACCGACGGCCATCGGAATGCCGATGAGCTTTGGATTTTCGAGTCTTTCTGCAGAGACGAAGAAGCTGTCGAGGTCGAGGTGAAAAATCACCCCTTCAGCAGATCAAAAGCTCGTCGCCATTTCAAGCTTCGCGATCCGCTCCTCAAGTGGAGGGTGCGACATAAAAAGACGCGTAAATCCGCCGCGACCGGAGATCTTCATCGCATTGAGAGATGGTTTATCGATGTTTGGATCGACAATCTCATACGTGCGCTGAAGCTTCTGAAGGGCGCGAATCATTGAATCACGACCGGCGAGGCGTGCGCCGCCCGCGTCAGCTCTGAACTCGCGGTAGCGCGAAAACGCCGCAACCACCATCGTACCAAAAATCATGAATACCATTTCAAGAACCATCACGATCATGTGCTGAACGAATGGGCCAGGTCCACGACCGTCGTCGTCGCGGGAGCGCATCGCGTTTGCGATCGCAAATCCAATGATACGAGCGAGGAACATCGCGAAGGCGTTCACAACGCCTTGGACGAGCGTCATGGTCACCATGTCGCCGTTTGCGATGTGCGCGACTTCATGG
>CAYOJT010000252.1:0-4501 GCA_964404365.1 uncultured Bacteriovoracaceae bacterium | reverse complement strand
TCGGCTGCGGAAAAAGTCATAGCTGCGGAATAGTGAAAGTTATCTCTAGCGCCTTTACGAAGTGCTTCAATCGAAAGCATTCTCCAATTCGTATGATGATTCGCAATCATGAGCGCATCATCTCCTAAATGAATGTTCACGGTGCCTGCTGAGTAGCGACCCTTTTTTTCAACCGCTAGTCCTCGGGTGGACAGAAATTCAAGCACTTCACCCACAAGTCTTGGAGATAAAGAAAGGTAGCGTGAGATCGCTTCTTTTGTCTGGAGCTGGGGGACACGTAAAAGCAAATGGATCGCCGAAAAGTACCATGCACTGAAATAGCGGATTTCATCCGCTTCTGAGAGCGACTGTTTATAATCGAGTCTATTTTTCAACGAAGAGCGACGCTCAGTCGCGTCTTTGATTTTTGCTTCATAGTATTTTACGAGGTCAGCGGTCCCCGCTCGACTCTTATTGAGCAAAAGAAGAAAAAAATCCGACTCCGCCTCAGAAAAAGCCGCGAACTGGGTAAAACGTAATCCTTGCTCGAGACTTAAGTCTACGTCCCCATTCAAAACGCGCGAGAGGTACGCGAGGTGACATTGGAGAGCATTCGCTACTTCGGAGCGTGTACGTTTCTTTCTCGACCCTTCGCTTGATTCGATCCAGTTGCGTAGAAAATCTTTATAATCGGTCACATCAAATACACTTGGACTCATGGGTGGGAGGCTATATTGGTTTAATTTTTAGTCAAATATTTATGTGATTTTTAATTAAATAACCCTCTTCTTTGACTCTTTTCACGTGCTAAACCTAGAGAGGTAAGCAAGATTCAGGAGGTCAAATGAACAGAAGCACACACCTACTTTTAGCGATCGCGTTACTCGTCACGAGCATGAATTTCGGGATGGCCGGAGGAGTCGTTAGCGGCGGTGCGGACTCATACCTCCCCACTGAAGCTTTTTTCTTAAGCAAAACCCCCGATCAAAAGATCTCACTTTGTTATGAAGTCGCTCCCACTTTCGGCATTACTTCCCAAGAAGTTGAAAATTCGCTTCGTTGGGCATTCGAAACTTGGGACCAGTACATCGAATCCCATGATTTGCACTACGCACTTTGGATGGGGTGGGACCCGGGCATTATCGGAAAGTTAGGGAACGTTCGACAAAGATGCTTGGGCGATGAAGACTTGCGAGTCTTTATCGGAATCGAACATCCTGACGTCATCACTTACCGACAAAAGTTCGTGAACCCTTACGCCTTTTCTGCTGCCACTGGGTACGGCACAAGCGGCGGAAAATGGAAAAAAGGACTCCTCTGGGTCGCAGGAGATGGCGAGGTGGAACCTGCTCGCGGAATTCCTTCTTGGACGACTCCAAACGCAAAATACGCTTTCAAAATGCTCCTGCTTCACGAAGTCGGGCATATCTTCGGCAACGGACACATCGGCCGAACCATCATGGATCAAAACACTGGATTTAGGATCGGCGAGATGACGAATCCCGCAAATCCTTTTCCCGATTTTAAGCGAAATCCCACAATCGATGCGGGTGTGGACCTCATCACAAATTTGAATATGCCGGCTGAATATTTTTTGGTGAGCGACTATTTCTGTGACCGCGCAGCACAGAATTGCTTGATGGAACCAGATAGCGACGGCTTGAAAAATATTTTCAAGAAGCTCATGGGATTTAGACCCAAAGGCAGTGTTAAAGGTGGTGTGTGGGCGCAGTTAAAGCGCTCTGAAAATCCAAAACGCCGTATCCACGGCCGACCTAACGAATTTAGTCCAGATATGATCGTCGATTTGATCCTTTGGGACGAACCCCGCTCCTATAAAATCAAATTCAAAGCAATCACGATGATCGCGCAAAAGTTTGACACTGCACCACTGTTTAACGGGCAACATGGAAATCATTACCAACATTTCGGGACCAGCATTCTTGGATATTTACTCCTGCCGAATGGAGCGAAGAAAAAAGTCGCACTCAATTTTAATATGAACTCTCGAACGTCACTCACATCTGTTTCTGGATCCGACATGGGCTGGGGACTCTACTTCTCACCTCTTTAAGCAAACCAATTATTTTAACACCGATTTCATGGAGGAAATCTATGCTTCGACTTCGATAAAGATTAACATCTACCTATGCGCGAACCGCGCACAGGCAGATGTTTGAAAATTATTCTCCCCTGCACTACTTCTGCTCATATAGAGACTGACTACTTTTGCGCTGGTTGATGATGACGATCCCAACTCGTCCGAGTGGCGTTCCGCTCCAGTGGTCTCACCGTCGTGTTTAACCTGGAGTATCCGTTGTTGTACGTCTCGTATCCTTGAAATCTACCGGTGGCCCCGGATCCTATCGACTCTCGAGCCTGGGAAGGCTTTGCTGTATTTAACGGTCCACTCGAAATTTATAACTCACGGCTTACCGAGCCGACTCGTCAATACCGCCTATGGTGCAATGAAATTTCTCCACTGCTCGAAAGAAACGAGTTACCGAATTTGGGGAAACCTAGAAGAAGCACGTGTGGAAGACTTCATTCGGGTTACTGCCATTCAAGCTTAGATCAGACGCCTAGTGTTCGTGAGCATTCCCGTATAGTCTTAAACGCGATTGATTTCTCTGCGTAACTTGCCTACAAATAGTAAAATCCGCCTCTAATTAGGCGAAAGAATGGTCTGCCTTTTTTAATTTTTTTGTGGTCACTGAGGGGACTTGAACAGCGAGGAAAGCGTCAGCCCTAAATGGGCTGCTTACGAGCGTGACGCGAGCAAGAGCTTTCCGAGGTGAGGCTACGCATTCGAGCGGCAGGATTGCCGCGAGAATAAGTAGCCAAGTCCCCTCGGTCACCCCATTTTTTCAATAGTCATTTCCAATAGTTAACAAAAAACACCGTTCGCAAAAAGCTACGCCTCGTTAATTGCGAAATTTCGCAATTTTTAATATACTACTTAAGACGATGGCGAAGCAGCGAACTTACAAAATCAAGCCCATCATTGTTAACGACATAAAGATCGTTCAGGTCGTTATCGATTCTCACTACGAGGAAAAACATAGCGCCTCAATGAGCGACGAACTGATTTTGAACTTAGTCAACGAACTCGATGGTCGATTTGAAATTCCTGATTCAAAGGTTGGACGATACTCCTACTTCGCCACCTTAATCGAGCTCGGTAGAAAGCAGTATCGGCTCATTTGGCTTCTGGAAGATCATGCGATTTACATCGGTATCGTGAATGCTTACAGAGATAGACGGAGGAAGTGATTATGGGATTTCCAAGCGAACGTGAACTTACGGTGATTAGAAAGAAACTCGAGAAAGCCGAGCCTTCTCGTCTTTTGCCCAAGAACGCCTCAAAGGCTGATCTCGTAAAATACAAACTGTGTGAAAAATTTGTCATCTACCTGACTAAGAAGAACCTGACTCAGGTGCAACTGGCTAAAAAACTAAAGGTCGACCCTTCACGCATTAACGAAATCGTGAAGTATCGCATCGATCTTTATACTGTCGATAAGCTGATGGCGCTTGCAGAGAAGCTTGACCTCGATTTTGAAGTCCGGGTTGCCTAACTTCAGACGATGCGTATCCTTTTTTCACTTCTACTGATTGCATTGCAGTTTACAACTTCCGGGTTCGCAGCGGAACGAATCGAACTTCCCGAAGTTCGAGAAGGCAAGACTCTTCTAAGCGCGAATGAGAACGGCGCGCAAAGCACGTCACCAACAAAGGAAATACTTTGCTATTCTGAAGAGAAATATAATCAATATTTGAATGGCGTTACAAACAATGGCCCGGTTGCGGTCGCCTTAGGTTTTAACATCGACCGGGGCAAAGAATTTGCATGGGCTCTTCATTCCAAGACTGGACTTACCGTTGTCAGCTGGTCTGGCGGATTTTTACACTCTGGACTTGTTCATTCGCTTAACGGCGACCCTGTTGTTATTGTCGAACGCGCTATTCAATCTGCGATGAAGCGCCCTCCAGGGAAAACTGCAGTTTTTTTTCAAAGTAGATGGTTTTGATGTCGATCGCGCTTTTTCTGCTGGCGCTCCGATCCCGACTCTTGGAAACACCTCATCGATCAAGTGGGCAGCAGATTCGGCCATTCTTCTGCCAGTCTTGATGAAGGTTCTCGATGAGTCGCCTTTGGTTAAACTCGCTGGGTCCACGGATGAAACGTTGAAAAGAGCGTTGTCTAAAGTTTAGGTCAAGTTAGAGTTATTGATTCGATGCGGTTTCTGACAGTTCGTACACGCATCCCGCGTGGACGCGTGATCGGCTTTTCCATTCTAGAACAACGGATTGTGCATCAAAGGATCTCGTCTTTACTTCTAGATTAAAGCTTAACTCAGGAGACGAAAACCTAAGATAGTGTGAGCCCGTGGTTACATCAAAACTCAGGTCGGTTTCGTGACCAAAGCGAGATGTAAACGCCCCCTCTTCGAAGAATAAATTCATTCCGTATTTGTAAGTTCTCATAGAAGCGGTTGTATCGAAGGACAGATAGAGATTT
>CAYOJT010000251.1:0-4505 GCA_964404365.1 uncultured Bacteriovoracaceae bacterium | reverse complement strand
CGAATGAACTCGCCTCCTAAGCCTTCCTCACTGCTTCCGGGAATGATCCGAGCCGCAGAGACTTGCGGAAAAATCCTTCATCGCTATTGGGCAAAACGCGAGAGCGCAAATCTAAGAGTCCGAGAAAAACTCGGCGCAGGTCTCGTCACGAATGCCGACATCGAGAGCGAAAATGCGTGTGTTGCAGCTCTCATCAAAATTCGGCCTGATTTTGGGTTTTTAACCGAAGAAAATACGACGGTTGGAAAAATCATTCCCAAGCACATTCACCTGGGTGCGCCCCGCGGACGCTGGATCATTGATCCGCTGGATGGCACAACTAACTTTGTCCATGGCTTTCCGATGTTTTGTGTCTCGATCGCAGCCGAGTGGGACGGGAAAGTCATAGCAGGCGTAATTCATCATCCGATCTTGAAGGACACTTACGCAGCATCCAAGAACGGCGGCGCCACACTGAATGGAAAAAAACTGAGAGTCTCGAAAACAAAACACGTTGAGGACTCACTCCTCTCTACCGGCTTCACCTATCGGAAGAACCAACTTCTCAAAACCGAGATGGTCGCTTTCGAGGAACTCTCTCGAGTCGCACGCGCAATTCGTCGTCCCGGCAGTGCCGCGCTCGACCTCGCGTACGTCGCGCGTGGAATTTTTGACGGTTTCTGGGAGCGAAGACTTTCTCCCTGGGACGTGGCAGCCGGATTTCTCATCGTCCGCGAAGCCGGCGGAAAGGTCTCTGATTTCAAAGGCAAAGCGATCGAGAGCGAGGCATCTGCCGTTCTTGCGAGCAACGGACTCCTCCACTCGAAACTTTTAAAGTCGATCAAATCGTGAGCGATCATTGACGGCTCGCGTCTAGGTTTGACAAAAACTTCCGAAATTCCTACACTTAGACTTAAATGCGAAACTCATGACGAGCTTCGCCGTCTATGGATTTCTAATCCGGAGTCAGACCATGGAATCTTGGGTCTATCTGTTTTCAAAGTTTACGCATGAAGCGTTACTTCTCGAAGCGCTCATTCTCCTGATCGGTATCTCCGCCTACCTGGCGTACTACCTCACTAAGCGAAGAAAGTACGGCGTCGCCGGGAAAGAACTCCCCGCGAATTTAGTGCGAGTCTACCTCTCCCAACTCATGGCAGATGCTGAGGATTTAAAGATTCAACTCTTCGGACTTCTCGGAAAAGGCGAAGCTGCTGCCCGCCTTCAAGCTCAATTTCAAAACGAAGCCGCCATCGCGGGCTCTGTGGCAGCTTCCGGAGCAACCGCCGCAGGGACTCCTTACCCCGTAAACACGGGCGACGATCGAATCGCTGCTCGCCTTGCGGAACTCGAAGCGAAAATGGCAGAACAAGCTTCTGCGCTCGATTCCGTTCTTCATGAAAAGATGCGACTGGAGGAAGAACTCGCCGTCCTTCGTTCGAAAGAAACACCTGGCGCCCCTGCCTCATCCAGTGGCCCAAGCGCGGAAGTTCAGGCAAAACTTAAACAACTCGAGAACCAGCTCGCCGAGTATGCGGTGATCGAAGACGATCTGGCGAACTTGAAGCGGCTTCAAAAGGAAAATAAGGAACTCAGAGAACAACTCGCAAAACTTGCGGGTGGCACACTCCCCGCTTCGACTCCAGACGCTCCGTCTGCTGCGGCACCTACGCCTCAATCGGCAGCTCAAATTCCACCCGTGCCGGGCACTGCGCCTGCTCAAAATCCGAATTTCGATGCACTCGTTGATCAAGTGGAAGCTTCCCTTCAGACCCCGGCCGCACCTGCAGTGACCACTCCTGCAGCCGCGACAGCGGGTGCTCAACCGAATGCCCCGTCACCTGCGGCAGTAGCATCAGACTCCTCTAAACCAAACGACAACCCCGCTGCGGCGCTTGCTGCAGGAGAAACGACGACGAATGAAAAAACGGAAGAACAGCTCCAAGCCGATTTCGAAAAAATGCTCAATTCCTGATCTCGTGCGAAACTCCGCGCTGATCATTCTCCTCTCCTCCGTTTCAGCGTTTGCGAAACCTGTCCCCCCCGTATCCGTAAAACCCGCTCAGAAGCCGAAACTCACTGTTTCTCTTCTTGAACGAGATTTAAAAACTTACGCTAAACAAAAGGACGAAAACTTCGAACCTCTCATGGAAGCTTGGTCGAAGCAGTTCGGAGCGGCTTTACCTGCGACACTCAAAGAACTCGCGGAAAACGATAAATCAGAAGATCGGGCGCGGTACGTCGCTCTCATGGGTCTCGTTCGATTTGATGGAAAGAACTCGTCCGCGACCGCGAAAAAACTTCTCAAAGCGAAGAGCTGGATGCCTCGCTCAGCTGCTCTTAGAGCAATTGAGATCCTCAAAGATACTTCGATGGAAGCGGACGTCGCAAAAATCTTGAAAGACGACCCAGCACTCGTCATCCGCGCGCAGGCAGTAGATACGCTTGTCGCACTCAATACGAAAGATACCGCTAATCACCTACTCGAAGCCGTGTTCGATGCGAAGAATTATCGCAAAGGGAATTATAAAACAGGTGTCGCGGACTGGGTTCCACAGCGTGCACTGGCGGGACTGCGCACGATCAAAGCTAAAAGCATCGTACTCAAGCTTCTGCCGATCATTAACGATGCGAAGGACGGAAAACTTCGCGCGCACGCACTGCATACGATCGAAACCCTCGAAGGAAAACAAATCAGCGATCGTAAGTTTGAAGCCCGCGTATTAGCCTGGAATCAGATCCTAAAGCCGCGGAAAGCGCCTTCAGCGACGCTCCGCTAAGATCGTCTTACTGATTTCCTTCGAAGTTCTCTTCCGGAACAGTGAAGTCGTTATTTTGAAGTTCGTTATTCGTCCGCTCTTCTTCCATGGTCATGAGACGCTTTTTCACGGAAACAATCCTCCCAATTCGGTAAAGGAGAGTCTTCTCTTCCACCCCATCGGATTCTAAGGGGCGAAAATCATCGAGCGCATCACGCTGAACGAGTTGTTCCCGCTGAACTGAAACTTTCACCCCGCCCGTCCCCTTATACTCCCCTGCTGCCAAACTGATGCGATAGCGGTACTGGGCTTTCATATAGAGCGATGTGGTTCCATCGCCATCGCTCATGTTTCGATCAACCGTATTATCGATCCAGCGGGTTTGAATATTTCCGGAGTCGCGATTGGTGACATCAAGGCGGACTGACTTAAGCGCGTCTAAAGTCGCTTGCCATGCCGTATTGAAATCGGCGCGGTAAACCCGAGAATAGACTTCGTCGGTATTTGCGCCCACACTCTTTTTATAGGCTGTCATGCATCCGCTCAGCGTCAGCGCCCCCACCAAAAGACAGGTAGAGAAGCGACGAGGGATGAAAGAGGACCGTTTCATACCCTTAGGGTAGCACTAGTCCGCTCAAACGATCAATTACTCAGAAATCGAATAGGTAAAACGCTTGAGCATCTTCGCTAAACCCACTCCGTCTACCGAGCGCGGATCTACCGAGGTAAACTCCATTTGCGAAAGTCCGACCTGATCCAGCGTTACTCCAGGGAATACCGTTTGGAAATCCACATGCGTTTTTCCGGCTTCGGGAAGGACGAATACGCGGTGGGAGCGTGCACCCTTCGAATCGAGCTTTTCCTGAAGGGTCAACGCGCTGATGCTGTTTACCGATAGGGTTTCTACGTCCATTCCGTCTTTCGGCATCGCACCGATACGAGGAGCGCTCAGGAGAGATTTTACTTCTACTTTCTTTTGAGTCGCGTCTTGGAGAGAGGCCGAAATCTGTTTTCCATCCGCGGAAACTGCAGCGCCAATCACGTAGAGAACAGCGCCCGAGGGCATGGTTTGAGGTGAAGTAAGGTTCATGGACACGAATGCAGAACTTTCAAATGTTCCGTGACGAACACCTTTCACGTCGGCGACTGTCATGAACTGGCGATCGTCATTCATATCCACAAGACTGAGCGCAAAAACATTCGACTGAGCAGGGACGTTGGAGACTTTTACCATCACATCTTGGGCAAGCACGTTCGTCAGGGAAATATCCTGCACAAAATCTCCGGTCGGATTGAGGCGTTCGGTCCAACCGATTTTACGAAGCTGCAAGAGATTTGCGAAATCTACAGGATCGGGGTTCGAAGGCAGCGCCATCAAATCTCCGACCTTGATCGCAGCCTGCGCACCGACAAGTCCCGTAAACCGTCCCGTACTCATGGGAAGTCGGAAAGAGGGTTTATCGAGCTTAATGATGAGCGAGACGTTTTGTTTCGGAAAAACGATATTCGAAGGGATCATCCGACGTCCCAGCGCTCGAATTTCATCCTTCAGTGGTGACAGGAGAGAATCGACATTTAAAGCAAGTAAATCGCTGACACCTAAGGTGCGAAGAATGATCCCACCATCCACATTTCCACTCAGAAGCGGAAGGTAACCTCGCAGCTCACCCGACGAAACCGCAGCCGTTCCCAAAGCGGAATCGGGCTTCAGCATAACTTTCAAGACACCACCGCGGACGCCATAAATAGAGACTCCCGAGTATCCCG
>CAYOJT010000250.1:0-4541 GCA_964404365.1 uncultured Bacteriovoracaceae bacterium | reverse complement strand
TGATAACCTAAAGAACCGAGCTCTCCCAGGACGGACGCCGCGCGAAAGAGGTTTGAGGGCATGAAATAAAGAAAGTACGCCAGCCGAAGGTTTTGGGGGTTTGATGAATCCTTCCAGTAAGGAGCAAGCCCCTCGGCTTTAGGACTCGTGTTCTTTCCATCCTCTGGAGCCGCGGCTTCGGCCTTGTCCTCGATTCGGTTAAACATTTTCGACATCTTTTCGATGTGCGGGACGACGGATCGCGAAAGGAAACGGTCGGAAGAAAGGCTCTCCACGTTTGGCATGAGACCTTCATCGACGACAAATTGACTAATCAGACGCTCGAATTCACCACCGAAGGCGTCAACGAAAGGAACCGGAATCCTCATCGTGACTATTTTACTCTCATAAAATGCTCACGTTTGCTAACGTAAGCCCATGCGTCCACGACTGGCATCTACGGAGACTCAAAAGAGGCTCCCGGTTTGGGTATTAGGCCCACCGGAGCTCGCCGAGTCGATCGTTTCACACCTGCAGGAGATCGGTTTTCCGGCAGATGACATGGAAACGCCTAAAACCGAAAATGAGCTCCGCGTCCTCTTTAGAAACCTAGCCGACCAAGGAAAATCTCTGATTCACCCAGGCCTAAGCTCCTGGGCTGAGCGCCCTGAATTTCCTCAGCTCTGCGAAGAGGCGGGTCTGATCCCTGTCTGTCCAAGCGCGCGAATTCTGAGCCTCTATCAAAATAAGCTGAGCCTCCTTTCTGAAGCGGAGAAGGTCGGTATCCCGAATCTCGCCCTTTCGCTCGACCCGCTCTCGAGCCTCCGTGAGGTTCAAAACCTGGTCGATCAAATTAAGCCGAAATTTCCGATTCTCCTTCGCTCGCTGAAGGGGGGATCGGGTCACGGAGTGCAGCTCATTCGAGAGCGTGAGGACCTGGAGAAAATGGTCCCGATCTGGTTCGAACAGCTTGAAAAACATCACGGCGATGCGGCTGTAATCGTTGAAAAATGTCTGCCTACTGCTCGACATATCATTGTTCCCTTTATCGCTCAGGGCGGACGAAAGATTCATCCACTTCCCTGGATCGATGGCTCGCTTCAAACCCGCTGGAAGCGGATGATTCAGTTCTGCCCTGCGACGAATGTCGACCCCGAAGCTGAAAAAATCGTAAACGAATGGGTAAAAGCTTGGGTCACGAATGTGGATTACGTCGGCGTGGGATCGCTCGAGTTTTTAATCGACGGAAAGCGCCCCTACCTGATCGATGGAAACGCGCGATTGAATGCGGCCTTTCCTCTCTGGGAAGAGATGATGGGAATTCGTTCCGTCGAGTGGCAGCTGGCGATGATGGGTTACGCCGAAATGCCGGAATTTCCTACGCAGTTTAAGTGGAAAAATGGGGTCTCCATGCGCCTCTATGCGGAAGACCCTGTTCGCCAAATTCCGACTCCTGGATTCATTCAAGAAATGAGTGATCCGCGAAATTGGGACATGGTTGAGACCCGAGCGCGCTTTATCACGGCCTATTCTGCAGGCATGGAAGTTCCTTGGAAATCGAGCGGAGTGATCGGGGAGTTGTTCGTTTTTTCTCAAGATCGAAAGCAAGTCATTCAAAGTGCTCGAAAAACCCTCAGTGAGCTTTGGATCGCAGGATCGGTTCAGACGAATCAACGTTTTGTGATTGAGCACCTCGATCATCCGTTTGTACGTGAAAATCTAATCCACGCTGGATTTTCCGATGATGAGTTTATTCCTGAAGCGTTCCCCGATGCGTCGATTCTCCGGCGGATCGCGAGCCTCGCCGAACAGCTCTTGGAACCTAAGCGGGGATCCGTCCGCTGGGTCATCGGGAGCCAGTACGTTGAGCCCGATGGAGTAACGATTCAGTTTCTCGCAGGCCCTACGCCCTTCGAAAACGCCGAAAAGGGAAAGGGCTTTCTTGGGCTTGCTCGCTTCTCCGACTTTAATCAGTCGCGATTCATGTTTTTTCCTCAGGGCGAGGATCGTTGGCTCGTTCAACTTGGGGCATGGTCGATTCCAATCCGTCGTGTAAGGCCGGGCGCAGTGAAAGCCGTAAAAAACCCAAAAGAAAAACGCTTGGTCGCGCTTTGTAAGGGGCGGATTCACGCGGTCCTTCAGAGGGAAGGCGCCGATGTCGCTGCACATGAGCGCCTCATTGTCATTGAGAGCCTAGGGACCTTGGTCCCGCATGCTGTACCTGTCAAAGTGAACCTCAAAAAATGGCATGTCGAAGTCGATCAAGTGGTCGAGCAGGGTCAGGAGCTTGCCGCGCTACTACTTCTCAGCTAGCCTTTTCGTATGCCTGGTTATTCGAGAGAAATACTCTTACCTGGAAAATCAGCGGACGAAATCTATGAAAAGATTTCAAAGGGTGTGGATTGGGTCATCGATAACGATAATGGTAAATTCGGAAAATTCGAATTTAGTCGTGACCCGGGTTCAAAGACCGTGTCGCTGAAAAATAACTTCGTCACCGCGGACCTCGTCTGTAAAGAAGGCGAAATCGTATTGAACGCTAAGCTGAGTTTAGTTGCATTCGCATTTCGGCCTAAAATCGACGAGGGGATCGATCGTTGGATCAAAAAAACGTTTCCCACATAAACGTTGTTAAAAGTGCAAGTGCAATGGGAGCCGCGACCTTTCTGAGTCGCGTGATGGGACTCGTTCGCGAGCAAGTCTTCGCGGTTGTTTTCGGAGCCGGAAACCTCACCGATGCGTTTCAAATCGCATTTCGAATTCCAAATTTGCTCCGGGATCTCTTTGCCGAAGGAGCGCTTTCTTCAGCCTTCGTTCCGACATTCACGCGTGTGCGCAAGGAGAGGGGTGAGCGCGCGGCGTGGCGGGTTGCTGGCCTCGTTTTTCGGGTCCTCTTTCTTTTTGTATCGTTTCTCGCCTTGATTGGAATCATCTTCGCTCCTGAATTGGTCAATCTCTACGCCGGAGCTTTCAAGAACACTCCTGGGAAATTTGAGGTCACTGTCCTCATGACCCGGATTATGTTTCCGTTTTTTCCTCTGGTCGCGCTAGCGGCGGCATTCATGGGGATTTTGAACGCGAACGGGCGGTTTTTTATGCCGGCCTTCGCGTCTGCACTCTTTAATATTTTCTCAATCATCTTCGGTCTGCTTTTTTCCTGGTTCTGTCCTCGCTTTGGGATTGAACCGATAGTTGGGATGGCGGTTGGGGTTCTGATTGGGGGTGCGGTTCAAGCCCTCTCTCAGCTCCCTGGACTTTATAAGGTCGGTTATCACTGGGTTCCACAAGAAGGTTCCGAGCCGACGTGGAAACAGGAGCCCGCACTTCGGCAGATGATGCTCCTCATGCTCCCGAGCATGGTGGGGCTTGCTGCGACTCAAGTAAATGTTCTGATTAATAGTGTGCTTGCGACTTCTCAAGGTCCGGGTGCGGTGTCTTGGTTAAATTATGCGTTTCGACTCATGCAATTCCCGATCGGGATTTTTGGAGTCTCGCTTGCGGCCGCAACACTCCCCAAAATTTCTCAAGAGGCAGTGGACGGTGACGATCTCGCGGTCCGAAAAACACTGACTTCGAGTTTACGACTGGTGTTTGCGGTGAACCTGCCCGCGTCTGTTGGATTGGGTGCCGCTTCGGTTGCGATCGTTCAACTTCTTTTTCAGTATGGCCGATTCGGCGAGAGTGATTCGTTGAATACCGCTCGTGCGATCGTTTGTTACTCAATCGGTCTCACGGCTTATTCGGCGGTAAAGGTCTTGGTTCCTGCATGTTATGCCCTCCGAAAAACGCGCCAGGCGGTGGTCTCAAGTCTCCTTTCGGTCGGAGTCACTATTGTTCTGGGGATTGGGTTAGTTCATCAAATGGGATTCGCCGGTCTTGCGCTTTCGACCTCGATTGCTGCATTTTTTAATTTCGGCTACCTCATGGTGGTGCTGAGGCGATGGCTGGATTTCGCCTCCCTTTCGCGGTCCTTTTTCACCCATCTTTTCATCGCTGCGGGTATGGGCTGGGTAGCGGCCCGGGTGCCGGTCTGGTTAGAAAATATTGGGGTTTTACAGTCGATTCTGGCTTTACACCCGGTTTTAAGCCGTGCGTTTAAGGTCGGTGTGATTGTCGGGGTAGCAGCGTTGATTGTCGTCTTTTTGGGATGGGTTTTCCGCGTCGAAGAGACCCGTAAAGCGGTCGAGATTTTTCGAAAAAAACTAAAAAAATAACGTGTCCCTTGCCTTTGAATCGAGCTAAGCTGAGCGCAAGATGACAGCTACGCGCCGCGACACAGTTAAACTCCTTTGTAAGTCCATCGTTACGCGATTGGAGAATAATAAATCCATCGCGTTCTCTCCACGCCTTCGACAAATCGTAGCCGACGAGATGTACGGACTCATCGCTCCTTACGTCATGACGGATGAGGATATTCGCGAGAAGGCTCTTCAAAAAATGGGAGCGAGCGCGGATCAGCTCGAGAACAGCGCTTTCACAGAAGGCGAAGCGTTCAAAGCTGCGAAAAATATTGTGAAGTCGAGCTTCGGGGATGACGAGCTGAACGGACTGTTCTTCTTGAA
>CAYOJT010000249.1:0-4543 GCA_964404365.1 uncultured Bacteriovoracaceae bacterium | reverse complement strand
TGGTCACGATATCGCCGATTTTGGCTTCGTTCTTCTCGTCGTGAGCTTTGTACTTCTTGGCGTTCGTGAGAAATTTTACGTAGAGAGCGTGGCGAACACGGCGTTCAACTTGAACGACGATCGTTTTTTGCATTTTGTTGCTCTTCACGACTCCCGTGATCACCTTACGGCGCTGGAGACCTTCCACCACTGGACCTGCCACTTTGGGGGCAGCTGCAGCCTTGGGAGCCTTTGGCGCTTTCTTAGGAGCGTCTTTCTTTTCCGTTTTCTTACCGATCACCATAATTACTTCCCTTTCGCTTCAGACGCGGTTTGGAGCGTCTTAGCGCGTGCGAGTTCTTTGCGCATTTTCCAGATCGACGAAACATCGGCGAGCTGTCCGGTCGCTTTTTTCAAACGAGCGTCGAAAATGTTTTTCTCGAGCTCGCGAGTTTTCGTCGCGAGTTCTTTTGCAGAGAGATTTTTCAGAGCTTTAAGCTGTTTAGACATAAATCACTCAATCCTTACTTCGTTGCCTGTGCGGAGGCTTCTTTTTTAGCCTTTTTCGCAGCGCGAGCTGCGAGCACTCGAGATTGTGCTTCCTTCTCCGATTTACGGGAGATCGGTTTGCACTGAACTGGGAATTTATGGTCAGCAAGACGAAGCGCTTCGTAAGCTTCAGCTTGGGTCACGCCGGACATTTCGAAAATGATACGTCCTGGCTTGATCACTGCTGCCCATTCTTCCACGTTACCTTTACCGGAACCCATGCGGGTCTCAGCGGCTTTCTTCGTGATTGGCTTGTCTGGGAAAATACGAACCCAAACCTGTCCACCGCGCTTCACATAACGGGTCATCGCGACCCGTGCTGCTTCGAGCTGGCGGGCGTTGATACGTCCGCAGGTGGTTGCTTGAAGGCCGAATTCACCAAAGTGCAAAGTGCCGCCACGGTCAGCACGACCGCGCATTTTGCCTTTGGAAACCTTACGCCATTTGACTCGCTTAGGTGACATCATAAATCACGTAGTCCTTATGCTTCCTGTGCTGCTGCTTTTGCTTTTGCATCAGCGGCTGCTTGTTTCTTCAGCGTGACAGCTTCACCGTGGTAAACCCAGGTTTTCACGCCAATGATTCCGTAAGTCGTGCTCGCTTCAGCGGTACCGTAATCGATATTCGCGCGAAGTGTGTGCAGAGGTACGCTGTCTTCCGAGTACCATTCTGTACGAGCGATCTCTGCGCCGCCGAGACGGCCGGAGCAACGGATCTTGATTCCTTTGATTCCTTGCTTGAAAGCAGCCGTCATGCACTTCTTCATCGCGCGGCGGAAAGCGACGCGTTTTTCAAGCTGTGCCGCAACGTTCTCAGAGATGAGGGTTGCGTTTGCTTCTGGCTTCTTCACTTCAAGGATGTTCAAGAAAATTTCGTTTCCGGAATTTTTCTGAACTTCAGCTTTGAGTTGTTCAACGCCTGCGCCTTTTTTACCGATAACGATACCTGGGCGTGCGGTGTGAACGTTGATCTTCACTTTTCCAGCAGCGCGTTCGATTTCAATCTTAGCGATACCTGCAGCGAAGAGTTTTTCTTTCAAAAACTTACGGATGCGAACGTCTTCAGCAAGCAAGCCTGCGAAGTCTTTTTTACGCGCGTACC
Source organism: uncultured Bacteriovoracaceae bacterium (assembly GCA_964404365.1). GTDB lineage: Bacteria > Bdellovibrionota > UBA1018 > UBA1018 > UBA1018 > JACMQW01. The sequence continues at coordinate 2,914 of CAYOJT010000249.1, read as the reverse complement.
AGCGGGAGTCCCAAGTTTTGGTGATCCCGAGGCGAAATCCGATTGGATTAACTTTTTGACCCATGAATTCTCCCTAAATTATTTCTCACCCAAGGTGACGGTGATGTTTGATGTTCTTTTCAAGATACGGAATGCCGAACCTTTTGCGCGTGGACGAAAGCGCTTGAGGATCGGGCCCGGGCCAACGAGAAGGGTTTTAACGAAGAGTTTATCCACGTCGACCGTTCTCTTTTGGGATGCGTTCGCTACCGCGCTCTTGAGGAGCGTGGAGAGCGTGCCTGCCGTACGTTTCGCTGGTGAGAAACGAAGGTAGTTGAGCGCATCGTTGATGTTCTTGCCACGGACTTGGTCAGCGATTTCTGCGACCTTCCGAGGAGTGATTCTTACAAAGCCAAGTTTTGCTTTTGCTTCCATATTAACTCCTCATCCCTTACTTCGCTGCCGGTTTAGCTGCTGGAGCTGCCGCCGCCGCTGGGGCTGCTGCTGCCGCTGCTGCTGGTGATGCAGCTGCTGCTTCTCCAGCTTTTTTGTCCGCAGGCGTGTGGCCGTGGAAGGTACGAGTTTGAGCGAATTCGCCAAGCTTGTGTCCAACCATCTGTTCCGTCACGTAAACAGGGATGAATTTTTTACCGTTGTGAACCGCAAATGTGAGTCCAACGAAATCTGGAAGAATCGTCGAACGGCGTGACCAGGTCTTGATCACTTTACGGTCGTTAGCTTTCTTAGCACCCAAGACTTTGTCTTCGAGGTGATAGTCGATGAAAGGACCTTTTTTAATTGAACGAGCCACTTTCTATCTCCTTACTTACGGCGCTTGACGATGAATGCGTCAGTGCGTTTGTTATTTCTGGTTTTAAAGCCTTTAGTTGGAACGCCCCACGGAGTACGTGGGTGACCACCACCGGATGACTTCCCTTCACCACCGCCGTGTGGGTGGTCGATTGGGTTCATCGAAACGCCGCGGTTGGTTGGGCGAATGCCGAGCCAACGGGAGCGTCCAGCTTTACCGATTTTAATGTTTTCGTGTTCCGTGTTCGAAAGTTGTCCGATCGAAGCGCGGCAGCGGGAGTGGATCAAGCGAACTTCGCCCGAAGGCATTTTCACTTGGCAGTACGTTCCCTCTTTCGCCATAAGCTGAGCGAATCCGCCAGCCGAGCGTCCGAGTTTTCCACCTTTACCTGGCTCCACTTCGACGTTGTGGATGAAAGTACCCACTGGGATCGAAGCGAGGGACAAGTTGTTCGCAGGTTTAATATCTGCGGCTTCCGATGCGAGGACCGGATCGCCAACAGAAAGGCCGAGTGGCGCTAGAATGTAGCGCTTTTCGCCGTCTGCGTAGTTCAGGAGAGCAATGTAAGCCGTACGGTTCGGATCGTATTCGATCGAAGCGACTTTCGCTGGAATCTCCATTTTATCGCGTAAGAAATCGATCACGCGATACTTGCGCTTGTGGCCGCCACCGATGTGACGAACGGTCATTTTACCGAAGTTGTTTCGGCCGCCGGATTTAACGAGCGACACGGTTAAGCGCGCTGGTTTTTTCGGCTGATCTTTTTTAGGCGTCAGCACAGAGAAATCAGCGACCGTTTTAAAACGGCTTGCTGGAGTCACTGGCTTGAAACTTTTGACTGCCATGGTTCTCTACCCCTTAGTTCGTTCCGAAGAAGTCGATTTTCTGACCTTCATTGAGGGTCACGATCGCTTTCTTCCAGTTCGCGCGTTTAGCCATCACAGCACCTGCGCGCTTCATTTTTCCATGCATAACCATCGTACGGACTTCGCGCACTTTGACGTTGAAAAGTGCTTGAACCGCATCGCGGATTTCATGTTTGTTCGCTTTCACATCGACTTCGAAAGCATACTTCCCAGCGAGCTCGGCGAATGCCGTGCTTTTTTCGCTGATGATTGGGCGTTTGATCACTTCATATTGCGTACGCATCATTCACCTCAGTTTGCCGTTAAGCGAGTTTGAATCGCTTCGGCTGCTTTCTTCGTCATCACGAGCCACTCGTAACGAACGATATCGTAAACGTTCAAACCTTCAGTGCGAAGAACGCGAACTTTAGGAATGTTACGTCCGGACAATTCCAAGTTCTTATTCGCTTCATCAACGATGAGAACTTTGTCCATTTTGAATTTGTTCTTGAGGATGTCGTTCATGGTTTTCGTTTTTGCGTCCGAAAACTTGAATTCATCGACGAGAATGAATTTTTTCGACTTCACGCGATCGGAGATTGCCGAGCGGAGAGCTCCGCGCATCATCTCTTTCGGGGTCGCTTGCTCATAAGAACGAGGTTGTGGTCCGAAGTTCTGACCTCCGCCGACCATCAAAGGCGAGCGAGTCGAACCTTGGCGTGCATTACCTGTTCCTTTTTGTTTGAAAGGCTTCTTACCACCGCCGCGGATCTCGGATTTCACCTTGGTCTTTGCAGTTCCTTGGCGACGATTCGCGAGTTGCGCTTTGATGACTTGGTGAACGAGAGGATAGTTTACATCCACTGCGAACACATCGTCGCTCAACGTTGCGGTTCCAACTTTCTTATTCTCTTGGCTGACGACATCAAAATTAGCCATGTGTCACCCTCACGCTTTCTTCGCAGATTTTACTGCGCGACGAACGGTGACGATACCTGAGCGAGGACCTGGAATAGATCCGTTCACAAGCATCACGCCGTTTGCGTTATCGACTTTAACCACCTTCACGTTTTGGACGGTGATCTGTTCGTTACCCATTTGACCGGGCATTTTTTTGTTTTTGAAACATTTTGCAGGGTCAGCGCGGTTACCGATCGAACCGAGAGAACGGTGCGATACGGAAGCTCCGTGAGACTTGTGTCCGCCGGCCATGTGGAATCGTTTCATCCCGCCTTGGAAACCTTTACCTTTAGAAATCGCGGTCAGGTCGACGAGATCG
>CAYOJT010000248.1:0-4563 GCA_964404365.1 uncultured Bacteriovoracaceae bacterium | reverse complement strand
CGCGACAAAAGCGAAAAAGGATTCAACCGGTATCTGTTTTATCGGCGAGAGAAACTTTAAGCCCTTCCTCGAAGGATATCTGAAAACGAAACCCGGCGAATTTAGAAACTTAAACGGGAAAAAAGTCGGCCGTCACACGGGCGCTCAGTTCTACACGATTGGTCAGAGAAAAGGCCTAGGCCTTGGCGGCGAAGGTGAACCATGGTTCGTCGTCGAAAAGGACCAGGCGAGAAACATCGTTTATGTTGAACGCGGCGAAAATCACCCTGCCCTCTATGGAGAATGGCTCATCGCAAACGAACTGAGCTGGATCAACGATGCTCCTGCTTCACTGGATGCACCGATTATCTGCAAAGCGAAGATTCGTTACCGTCAGCAGGACCAAGACTGCACGCTGACTTTGAAATCGAATGCGAACGGCGAAACGATCGCCTTCGTAAAATTTAAGGAACCCCAACGCGCGATCACGCTTGGCCAGTCTGTCGTTTTCTATCAGGGCAACGTTTGTCTGGGTGGTGGCGTGATTCGGGAGCGAGATCTAACTCGAATCACGGAATTGAGATCTGCGGCGAATTCAGGCGTAGATTCCGCTCTCAAGCCACAACCCTCAGATAATCTTTCCAGGGTTTAAAAGCCCTTTAGGGTCGAAGACGGACTTCAGGGATTTGAACAATTTTATTTCAGCGGGGCTACGCGAGTAGGAAAGCGCAGGCTTTTTCAAAACGCCTACTCCATGCTCGGCACTAACCGAGCCTTTAAATTTTTCCGTTAACGCAAAGAGAATCTCATCAGACTTTTCACACTCGTGATGAAAGAGAGCAGACTCCATCGTTTTCGGTTTTCTGATGAAAATATGGAGATTTCCGTCTCCAATATGTCCGAAGATAAACGTCTCGAAATGCGGATAGCTCTTCGCGTAGCGCTCAACGATGTCGCCTGCGAATTCAACAAGGTTTGAAATCGGAACCGACAAGTCTTGTTGATGGGTTTCTCCCGCGGAAAGAATCGCTTCAGCCACGCGCTCGCGCAGGGCCCAGAGGGTTTGCATTTCGCTCGCAGCTACGGCCATCACGCCGTCTAAAACGAGCTCATCTTGGAAGACTTTCTCGAGCCACACATCGAGATCGCTCCCGTCTGCGCGCGTGCTCTCCGCCTCGAGTAAAACGTAAGCGCCACCTCTTTGAGTGGTCGGGTTTTTCAATCCGAACTTCACAACCTCATCCATGCACTTCGAATCGAGACACTCGAAAGCTGATAGCGTGAAAGGCGCAGACCGCGCTCGCTCGAATAATTTTAGAACCGCCTGAAAGTCTTTGAGGGAAAAAAAACAGACACGCGTTTTTTGAGCGTCGGGAAGCGGCGCAAGCTTTAAGATCGCTTCGGTCACTACCCCGAGCGTCCCCTCAGAGCCGATAAAAGCCTGTCTGAGATCGATGCCCGTGTTATTTTTCTCAAGCGCTCCGTTTAGATCGAGCACATCGCCATTCATCGTCACCACAGTCAAGCCAAGTACCCACTGTCGAGTAAGCCCATAGCGAATCACCCGAACGCCGCCCGCATTTGTCGAAATATTTCCACCGACATGAGAAGAGCCTTTAGACGCGAAATCCACGGGCCAGGTAAGTCCGTGCGGCTCACAAAACTGGTGAACCGCCTCAGTGATTGCTCCCGCTTCCACGTGGAGTGTGCGTGAGGCGAGATCAAGCTCCCCGATCCTATTCATTTTCTCGAGAGATAATACGAGCTCCCCATCAGCGGCAGTCGCGCCGCCCGAAAGGCCTGTGCGACCACCCGAGGGTACAACCGGAATACTTTGCTTCGAACAATACGCGAGAAGCTCTGAGACTTCGTGAGTCGACCGAGGGAATGCTATGAGCGAGGGCGCAGGTTTTCGTACCGCGCTCCAGTCTTGTCCATATTTTTCGAGATCCTGCGGAAGGTTCGTGAAGTGAATCTGAGGCAGGTCCGCCTTAATTTGTTCGATTTTCAATCAGTTTTATCCTGTACTTGGAAAACACGGAGTTTACAACTCGATGATAATTCAACTTTTTCCCTCCCCCTAGCTTTGTGTTGGATTAATTTCGGTTGGGCTCTACACTGAAGAAGAGGAGCCTTCTATGCGGCTGAACTGGGGACAATTCTACATCATTGGGGGCATACTTTTCCTCACCTCTTTTTCAGCACTAAGCGGAGGTCCAAAAAACACTGGCTGCGCTACCTGTGATACAAAACAAGCGCAAGGTCAGCCCTTAAGCCCTGAAAGCCTAAAGGTTGCAGAAAACTTCGGTGAGCAGCTCTCACCGAGCACCCACCTGACAGGATACTATCCGTTTGAAAATGCGATGGAAGGCGGCTTCACCGACCGATACGGTGATCGCCTCTACACACTCCAGGAATTTTTAAATGGGAAGGCGCCTTACGTTTCGGTCGCACTCGATTATTTAGACGAAATGAAAGTCTACCACGACCGGAAGAATCCAGTAGAAGTCTGCATCCCGGGATTGGATCAAGCTTATCGATCTGAGATGAACGCCGAAGTATTGAAAAAAACGGGTGGCGTGATTCGCTTTCGAATTGTCGATACAGGAAAACGTTTCAAGCACAAGAAGTGGGCTAAACTCGACGTCTGCGTGGGTGGAAAAGAGCTGCCGCGAGCGACAAACGAAAAATACGCACGCGATGATCGATTGAACCGGAACTATGCGATCTACCGCTGCGGAAAATAAATCATTCAGCCTGCCCGGGCGCGATTCGCTCTGAGACACCCTGAAGTTTCACTACAATTTCGATCCGCTTTTGAAGGATAAACACCTATTTTTCATTCGTGGCTCAGTGCATTATATAACCACAAAGGCGGAACGTATGTTGAAGTCTATTCTATTGTTATTACTCAATATTTCGGCGCAACGCTCGGATCCAAGACATTGGATAAAAATGACAAAAGCATTACTTCTTTTAATACTGAGTTTGATTCCGATGTATTCGAATGCTGCTGACCGTGGAGTTTGTTATGCTGTCACAGGCTTTCGGAATGATGAGGCAACATTCAGTGAATACCTGGATCACTCGACTAACGACAGTATCACCTTCCAAAACTTCAAGTGTAAGCGCTTTCAGTCTTGGGCAGATTTAATTGACTATCACAGGTCTCACCCAGTCTTTTTTGGTAAAGTCCTTATCATACAGATATCTCATGGGCACCCTGGCGGCGAGGCGCTGGTTGAAAAGGGCGATGTACCCGGAACAGAAATCTTCAATGTACTGCGCGAGATATCACAGACAACTCGAGTAGGTTTTTTGAACGAATCTTGCTACTCGGGAGATTTGATTGCACGGAAAATACTTTTCGATCGCGCTCATCCCAAAGATCAATCAGTGAAAAATCTATGCATGGTTTCCAATTCATCTTTCAATCAAATGGCGCTAGGTGGTCCTGAGGGACTATTTTCTGCAATAAATCGAAAATATAATTTCGAAAAGGGCGATCTTCTTGAGGTTTTCTCTGAAGCAAATCATGGACTCATTAGCGCTGTTCCATTTGATTACAACTTAGATCTTAGGCAACTTGCCAATGCTTATCATGTGAATTCAAACGAAATTGATTTTAATAAAAATAAAATGCAGATCCGATTCGGGAGTGAACGGATATTTTCAAGTGATGTCTGTAGAAACATTTATTATTCTGCAGATATGATTTTTCAATCCAAAATAGAAATGATGGATAAATTCGACTTCAATGATGAAGCCATAAGACGCAGAGGGTGGCGTTTGAAAGAAGCCGTCAGCGACGCAATGGATCTCCTCAAACTTCGAGGGGCATCCGCTTGCCCGGACCATGCGTTTCTTCAGAAGCTCATCCATGAAATCACGCATTCTGAAAATCTCAGCTTCAAAACGGTTCTTGAAGGTGCACTCATGCCAAGAAAGATTGGTGACTTTTGGCCGGCTGGAGTTAATCGTTTCATGAAGAATTGGTCTAACGCTTTGTTAGCGTGGAGAGAGACTATGATCGTTTCTGAAACGGATGAAGCCCGTTATCAAGCCTGTGCAAATTTTTAATTCCTTGTATGACTCTATTTTTGTGAGCAATGAGTGCACACTTTAATAAAACATTTAAACGCAACCCAGGCATTTAAAATCTTTTAAATCCGATTCGAGTTCTCGTTCGGAAACTGACACGTAAAGCGAGACCCCTTACCCATCTCGGACTGAACCCAGACGGCGCCACCATGTCGCTGCATGATGTTTTTTACGATCGCGAGACCCAAACCCGTCCCACCCGTATCGCGGGATCGGTCCTTTTGAACGCGGTAGAAACGCTCAAACAATCGATCATGGTGCTCAGGAGAAATTCCGGGGCCTGTGTCCTCTACCCTTAAAAGAGTATCGCCCGTACCTTCTTCAAGTTCCCAAAGAACACGGATCACACCACCCGAGGGCGTGTACTTCGAAGCATTATCGAGAAGGTTCACAAGAACCTGTTCGATCCGTTTCATATCCGCCAAAACAAAACTCGTACCGATCTGCGCTTCGACTCGCTGGCCCTTCGCTTCGATCGACGAT
>CAYOJT010000247.1:3195-4568 GCA_964404365.1 uncultured Bacteriovoracaceae bacterium | reverse complement strand
TGCAGAGATCGCAAGTTCATTCCTGCCTGCAGTAAGTGCGTCGCAAACGAGTGCCGAAGTTTATGAGGCGAAATTGGTTCGCGAATATCTGCTAGTCGCGCGAGCTGAAGAAGTGTTTTCCAAAACGCCTGTCTCGTGAGGCCTTCGCCACGCATTCCTAAGAAAAGAGCATCTGAGTTTTCGCCGCGCGAGAGTCGTTCGCGAATGAGAATGCCGCGATACTTTTTCACGTACTCTTTCATCGCTTCACAGGCCGCGTCCGCAAACGGAACGATGCGCTCTTTTCCGCCCTTTCCCATCACTCGAACGTAAGAAAGATCCAGATCCGCTTGGTGTGTCGTGAGATTAACGAGTTCCGAAACGCGGAGTCCAGTTGCGTAGAGTAAAATCACCATCGCGCGGTCGCGGGCCTGAAGCGCTTCGCAGAACTTTTCGGGATAAGGCAGTCCAGGGGAGAGCGCTTGGAGTAGCTTTCCGATACTTTCGTGAGTCAGGAATTTCGGAAGGCGCTTTGCGGTCGAAGGAGTTTTCAGTGTTTCTGCAGGATTGTGGCTCAAACCCATTTCTAAGACACAGAATTTGAAAAACTGCCGGAGTGCGGAGACTTTTCTGGCGATACTGGCGGGAGCGAGTTTTGCGACATGCAGTGCCTTCAGGTAGCGCTGGATGTCTTCGAGTTCCACGGAGTCGAGGTTCGGGTCCTGGTTTTTAAAGCTTGCTTGAAATTGAACGAGATCTTGTTCGTAACCTGAGAGCGTGTTTTGAGATGCGCCTTGGTCGATTTTTTTTGCGTCTAAAAAGAGCCTAACGGCGCTTGAGAGCGCTTCACTCACTGTGAGGCTTCCTCTGATTTTGGACGAAGTTTAACTTCCTTCTCAATGACGTATTCGACGTCGTTCATCTCCGGCGCCTCTTTCGCAAGTCTCCGGTAATGTTCAATCGCCGCATCCGCCACAGAATCGGCCATGGTGAAGAGCGTGTTGTCTTTGTAGGTTACAAGGATCTTCACGTGCTTCGCATCGACAGGCAGGAAATGCAGGTCGATATCGTTCTTGTAGGACTCGCGTTTATATTTTTTCTCAACCGTCAGCGTAAACCGTTGAAGCGGGGACATTTGGTCCATCGAGGTGGGTGGTGCGCTGCTATTCGTGCATGAGCTTAAGACTAGAAGCGTGAGCGCGCCTGCGACGATCGCGAAATAGGTGAGAGGGGACTGCAGCTTTCGGCGGACAAAATCCTGGGACGAGAGCATGGCCTGATTGTCACATGAATGTGGGATGGGCGCAAATGAGGAGGGAGAAAGGGAGTCTGCGAATCGGGATTCCCAAAACGAGAGAACCCCAGGATTGCGTCCAAGCCAAAGGCCGCATTCC
>CAYOJT010000247.1:0-3185 GCA_964404365.1 uncultured Bacteriovoracaceae bacterium | reverse complement strand
TGGGGTGCCCGAATACTTTCTCTAGAAGATCACCACTTGAACTTGTTGATGCTGTCGCACTTTCCGATCCGGGCCAGACCGTAATCTGTCGTAAGAACTTGCCCCGTCAGTAACTTGAGCTATCGACCTTCTTGAGGAAGGAGCCGACGTGCAAGAGCTTAGAACAAGATCGGGTAGGTTTGACCGTTATTGAGTTGCAGGGTCACGTATCCACCGTAGAGTGTGCTTCCTTGGTAGAGCGTATTGATCGAAACCGCTCCGAAGCAGACTTGGTAGCCGTAACGTTGCATGATGTCCTGGATGATCGTAGATCCCAAGGTGAGAACACCTTGGCCCGTGAACATCGAAGCGTAACCTTGTTGGCCAGTGGTTTGAGCTTGGATCATGATCGAAGCGTAACCGTTGATTTGGCGTCCGAGGTTTCCTTGAAATTGGATGTAACCGAGCTGTCCGCCGGTGACGACACCTTGGGCTTGAACGCGGTAGGTGGAGTAGTCGGCGATCCCTTGTTGGATTCCGATACCGAGCGAGAACGCTCCGGCCTGAAGTTCTTGTCCGGTGAAGCAGGCGTTACCTTGAACGTATCCACCGTTATTTCCTTGGCCCCAGATGGTGCCGTTGTTCGTACCGTTTGGGCCGTTTGATTTGCCACAACCTGACATCAGGAATGCAGCAAGTGCGGCGATTAGAATCGCGAAATTTGGCTTGGATGTTTTCATATGGGATAGACCTCACTCTTTCTCTCAAGCTTAAGTAGAGCAAGGGTGGTGCCAAAATGACACGACGCATAAAGTATTGTAATGATGAGGTATTTTGAATCTGAAGTGACTAGTTTTCGGTCGCAGGGTGTTCACGAACTTGACACTTGGATAGTGCCTGACGGGCGGCCGGGGTTCCTTTTTGAAGGCGAAATTGCTCAATCGCTCGAACCATCGAAGCTGCAATCGCTCTTACTCCGTGGTCAGAGCCGATGAGCTTTCGATCCTTGGCCGAGGTGACGAAGCCCGCCTCGATGAGGGCGCTCGGCATATCCGCTCCCAGAAGCACCATGAACATGGCTTGTTTCACTCCTCTATTCTTTTGTCCTGTTACCGATACGAGGTGATTTTGGAGGGCACAGGCCAGGCGCTTCGATTCGGATAGGTTTGAATCGATCACGAGGTCCTTCAGAATGAGGTTCACCTCCGTTTGGCTCGTCAGGTCTGAGCCCTTCGTGGGGTCGAGGCCCTTGTTCTCCAGCTCAGCCAAGCGCTTTGAGGTTTGGTCCGTCGTATTGTTCAAAATGTAGGTTTCGATTCCTTCGCCGCCTGCACTCCCTGCGCTCTCGGGGGGGAGTGAATTCATATGAATGGAGATGAAGAGCTTAGCCTTTTCACGATTCGCAATCGCGGTGCGAGCGTTGTGCACGATCACGGCGTCGCGCTCGCGGGTTAGGATCACGGGATAGCCTTTGTTCTCGAGTTGGCGTTCCAGCTCTTTTGCCATCCGGAGCGTGCCGTCCTTTTCGCTAAAGACGATCTGACCTTTCTCCTTATAGATGGCACCGAAATCATTCCCGCCGTGGCCGGGGTCAATCACGATCTTGAAGTCTTTGGGAGAGGGAGGAGCGGCAAACGAGGTTCCGGCCAGGATTAAAATCCAAGCAACCGACCCGTAAAGCACCTCTCTTATTCGATGACCCTTGATCACAGCTTTCAGTCTATGGGAGAAATTCGGGAATGGCGAAGGCGAAAACGAAAACCACCTCGAGTTCAAAGGGCAAAGCCGTAAAAGCTAAAAAGCCCTTAGTCCTCGCACCGTCGTTATCCGATTTAACGACTTGGTTTTTACGGGCTGCCCGCGTTTTACCGTGGAGAGAAGATCCATCGCCTTATCGGGTATGGATTTCAGAGATCATGCTCCAACAGACTCAAGTAATTACCGTGAAGCCGTATTTCGATCGCTTCATGGAGCGATTCCCTCGCGTCGAAGTTTTAGCGGAAGCCCCGCTGGATGCTGTCTACGAAGTCTGGGCAGGTTTGGGATATTATTCCCGTGCGCGAAATGTTCATAAAGCTGCGCAGATGATTGTGAATGCAGGTGGGTTTCCTGAAACGAGAGAGGGCTGGCTCGAAGTACCGGGTGTGGGTCCTTATACGGCAGGAGCGATCTTATCGATCGCGTACGGTCAACCTGAAGCGCTCGTGGACGGGAACGTCGAGCGCGTTTTTTCTCGCCTCTTTCAAATTTCACGGTCTCGGCTTGGCGAGACTCGGGCGAAGGCTTCGCTCTGGGATCATGCCCGACGAATGGTGGGCGACGCCTATTCAAAGGGTTTGAAACCGTCTCATCTGAATCAGGCGTGGATGGAACTCGGTGCCACGATTTGTACTCCAAAAAATCCGAAGTGCGAACTCTGCCCGATCTCGAAAGGCTGTGCCGCATTCAAAACGGGAACCGTTTTGAAATATCCGGAGAAGAAGAAGCGAGCAGCCAAGGTTCGGGTGGAAGAAAAACGACATGCTTGGTTGATCACAGGGAAGAGTCCTCAGATTTTGTTTTCGCGCATTCCGGAAGGGCAATGGCGTGCTGGACTGTGGGATCTGCCCCCTCAGGCGCCGAAAAAAGGGAAACGCATCGGCCGTGTCGAAAGTAAGCACATTGTGACGAATCACGAGATTATTCGGACCACAGAGGTTTGGGAACTTCAGAAGAGTTCAACGCGTGTGACGGGAAAGTGGGATTCTTTTCATTCGCCGAAACTTCCCCTGGGCAGCGCACCCAAGAAAGTGATTCAGCTCATTCGTGAGCGCTTCTTTTCCTAATTCAGTGCTCTATTTTTTTGCGCGTTCTTGGAGCTCGGAGAGTTTCGAGAGGGCCTGCAGTGGAGTCAGGCTATTCAAGTCAAGGTTAGAGAGCTCGGTTCGTAGACCCGCAAGCGCGAGAAGAGACGGGTCAGCAGCGCTAGCATGATCGGAATTTTCCTCGCCCATTTGGAGGACTTCGCCTGCAGCGGTCCCTTCCATTTCAGAGTTTTCGTAGGCTTCACCGGTCGGGCGAGATCCGAAAAGTGAAAGTTGAGGTGTCGTTTCAGCGCCGCCTTCGAGTTCTGCCAAAACCTTCCATGCGCGCGTGATGACGGGAGTAGGGAGGCCTGCGAGTTTTGCGACCTGTATCCCAAAACTTTCGTTCGCGGGTCCGTCCTT
>CAYOJT010000246.1:0-4588 GCA_964404365.1 uncultured Bacteriovoracaceae bacterium | reverse complement strand
ACGAGCCATGCGAAGGGGATCGCGGCGATCTGTCAGGACTCGGAAATCCCTCGAGAGTTCTTGGATGAGTTTCTGGAGGCAAAATACGAACTCGAAGTGGAGCACATCGAGGAAGATTTAGAAGCCGAACGAGTCAATGCGCTCTACCTGATGAATCACTACCTATCCGTCCGTGAGAGCTCCCGCCCCGAGTGGTGGAAGCCGCTTTCCGGTACCGCGAGTCCTTTGATCGACTCTTTAGTGCGCGATTACTGGGATAAAAGCCCGCTCCATCAGATTTCGAAATGGGTGGCTGCGCTCTCGAGGCGAGATTCAGTCGTCGAGATCGGATGCGGCGTCGGTGGACTTTCTCGGATGCTGAATACGTCGGTAAAATCGTATCTGGGAGTGGATAGTGCGTTTGCGAGCATCGCGCTTGCGCGCCACCTAGCACTCGGCGTTTCTTACCCGCGCGAAGTAAAAATTCCGTGTGATCTCTTAGATGGCCCGGTTTCTCGCGTGGTCGATTTAGGAGTCGCGCCGCCGGTCACAGGATTCACTGATTTTGTGGTGGGTGTAATTGAGTCGCTCCCTGTGGTTGAGGGCGAGTTTGATGTGTCGATTGCGTTAAACGCGATCGATATGTTGAACGAGCCTGAAGGACTGCCGAAACTACAAGCGGCGCTCGTGCGAGATCAGGGCACGGTCATTCAGAGCTGTCCTTATATCTGGCACGCGGTGGTTTCTCAGGAGCTGAGAGCGCAGCTTCCGGCTGAGATCAAAGACTCCGCGCGTGCGGTCGAGTGGCTGTATGAACAGGCTGGCCTCTCGATTTTCGAAAAGATCGACCATTTGCCTTGGTTGTTCTTTAAACAAGTTCGCCAGCTTGAGATCTATTCCGTCCATCTTTTCATGGCAAAAAAGGCTTAGTGCCACGCTTCGGGGCTAGCTTTTCGCCCTAAAACCCGAGATTTTACATTCCTCTGACAATGAGTGACCAAAAACCCGCTACTCTTAATCCGATGCGTTTCACGAGCCTGTGGATCATTCTTCTCCTGCTTTCGGGGTTTTTCTCCGGGTATTTTGCCCTTTCAAATCGCCTAAGACCCGATGAGCAACCGGATGCGAGTGTTTTAAGTCGCGAGCGCGAGCGCTTTAGTCAGGAGACGACGCCTGAAGTGGTGCTGAATCTCGCAGCCGTGTATTCCACGCGCGAGCGTGAACTTTTGAATCCTGAACTCGGGCTGCCACAAATGCATAAGCTCCCTGTGGTCGAGATGCGTGCACTTTTCGAGTACGCAGAAACTTGCGAGACGAAGAAGCGCCCCAAAGTTGTTCGCGATGTTTCTCTCCGTAAGGCTGCGCTCTTCCAGGCCTGGATCTGCCATGATCTGGAATCGTTACCTACAAACTTCATCGACACGCCGCCGTATATGCATCCAAACGGCTCGTCTTACGCGTATCAGGTGTGGCGGAAGGATCGCGGAAATTTTAAGCTCGAAGCCCTTCTTCCTTACTTTCACGCGGGGGAGCTTAAGTTTCTCGAAAAGAGTGATGTCGCTGGCTCCAAGAACTTTTCGATTTTGGCGGGTATCACGAGTGCCGGAATGACGGCGCTGAATCAGCGCTCACAGTTTGTTCTCCTCGAAAACAAGATGGCATTCCTGCGATCAAACTCGAAATCCGAAGGGCGAGCAGAATATCAAATCGTTTCGCAGGACCGAGCACGGGATCTTTTTTCAAAAAGCGGGATACGATTTGATGAGGTTTCGGTAGGTAAGTCGTGTTGGATGGAAGAGGGAAACATCTGTTGGAACATCGATTACGACCGACTTTATGCGAAGAAGCGACTCCCCACGTGGGGGATGACGCTCCTTTCTCTCGCAATCGGACTTTTCCTCTCTCTTCACCTTCGTTCGACGCTGAAACGTGAGGCTCGCGAAAAGGAGCGACAGATTAATGCTTATCGCATACTAGCGCATGAGCTTCGCACACCGATCGCGGTCCTCAGGATGAATGTCGACACACTTCGCGGCGCATTCGATTCGATTCCGGAGGGTGCGAAGATCGCGTGTCTTCGGATTTTCGATCAGGTGTCGCGGTTGATGAGGCTTGCCGATAAGAGTCGCGATTATTTGGCACTTGAAACAAAACCCTTTGCCGCATCGAAGGCTTTTACGATCCTAGATCTTAAAGCCCTAGTCGAGGAATCCATCGAGGAGTTGAAATCCACCTCTGGAATGGGCGAGATCGAGCTTCTTGAAGTCGATCCGGGCACTTTAAACACAAGTGCGCGTGGGGATTTGTATTGGGCCGGTGTTTGTATCCGAAATCTTCTCTCGAACGCGGCCACTCATGGAAAACCTCCCATCCAAGTTCGAATTCGAGAGCTCAAGGCTCAGGTCGAAATCGAAGTGAAGGATGCGGGAGTAATTCAAAAGCAGAGCGAGAAGGCTTCGAAGGCTCGAACCGATGGTTTAGGTATTGGTCTCTCCATCACTGAAAATTTAATGAAAGAAATGGGCGGAAAGCTGATCCGACAGGAGAAGCCCACCCGGTTTTCACTCGTGTTTCAGATCAGCGGCGGTGACGCTTGAATCAGCACATCTTAGTGATCGAAGATGATGCAGCCCTTGGCCCATCGATCGTCGAAGGTTTAAATCGCGAGGGTTTTAGTGCGGATTTAAAAACGACTCTCGCGAGCGGCGAAAAGGCCTGGAATCAGGGTTCCTACTCTTTAATTCTCCTCGATTGGATGCTTCCGGATGGTCAGGGAATTGATCTTTTAAAGCGGCAGACTCAGGCCGGTCGATCTGTGCCGGTGATTCTCCTGACTGCGCGCTCAGACGTGATCGATAAGGTTTTGGGACTTGAAACAGGGGCCGAGGATTACGTTACCAAGCCGTTTGAGCCAAGAGAACTCATCGCGCGAATCCGGTCTCGAATTCGTTCATCGACTCAAAAGGCCGGCTTGGGTCCGCAGAGTTCGACTCTTCAAGAGGGACGGATCAAGCTTCTCCTGGAAGAACGGAAAACACTTCTGGATGGTCAGGATGTGGTGCTGACGAAAATGGAATTCGATCTCCTCCGCATGCTCATGGAAAACCCAGGAAAAGTTTTTAGCCGTGAGGAGCTTTTGAATCAGGTGTGGGGATTTGAGAACTATCCGACCACGCGAACCGTCGATACGCATGTTCTGCAGCTCCGAACGAAGCTCGTCGATGCTTACTTCGAAACTGTTCGGGGGATCGGATATCGGTTTTCCGGACCAGGAGCCGCGAAATGACAAGAGTTTTACAAAACGTTCACGACCCGATGACAATTCCTCGAGGCCTCCTCGATAGGTTCAGGACAAGTAACGAAGGGGATTCGTTACAAGAACGTCCTCCAACCAAAGGAAAAATCTCTATGAAATACCTCGCTCTACCGGCTCTCTTGAGCCTTGGCTTTAGTCTCAGTCATCCCGTCGCGGCTCAAGCGGCTGGCTTTTTCGAATTCTCATCGACTCCGACCGAGGTTCAGCTCGCCTACGAGAGCTTTTACCGCGGGAACTACGAAAAAATGTGTGACCAGATTAAGACGGCCCTCATGGCTTATCCAAACGATCTCGCCATCAAACAAAATCTGATGGAACTCTATGATCGTGCGCTCGCGGTTCGCGGAAAAGTAGGAATCAATGCAGGACTGAAGCTTCCATCTTCCATCAAGTACATGACAGTTGGGATACGGAAGCGCCTCGTGCTTGGACGAGATGTCGTGAAGTATCAGGTCACCAGTGCTGTGGATTTCATGAAGGGTGACGAGCTCGAGCAGCTTCGAATTGTCGCTTTTCCGAATCAGGTTGTTTTAGACAAGAAAGGGAAAGTCGGCGAGTTCGATGAAATGGCTCTCGGCGCTGACCAGATGAGTGCCTACGGGTCTACGATCGCGGGCCAAGAGCCGGCTCAAGAGGGCCTCTATCTCGTCGACGTAAAAATGAAGAGTGGCGAGAACACAAGCGGATACTTCTTCGTTTCGAAGATGACGGCGAGCGATTCACCTGAGGTCCTAAATCCGCTTCCAGATGCCGAATTTTCAGCTGGGCGGCCCCAATTCACATGGAGAGATTTTGTCTCCAAAGAATACCAGAGCTATGAAAAGCGAAGACTCGGCATTCGCGTTTCGACTTATGAAACGGGAGATGACCTCTGGGCCTATAACGGAGAAGTGATCCAAAACACTAAAATGGAGTACGGCGTTCCAACGGAAGAATACCCCCAAGGAGTTCCACCGCTCAGCGCAGGCAAATACACCTTTCGTGTTGTTTATCGCGAAAAGCACGTGTCGGGCGATCTGAGTCTCGCGCGTGAATCAGTGACGATCGTTCCGTTTAGTGTGAAGTGAGTTCCTGAATCGAATTCTAAAATGGGCTACGCCCGGAAACGTTGGAGGGTTCAGGATCCTTCGTTTCCGGGCGTTTTTTTGGCTAGGAGTTTCTAGGACTTGGACTGTGGGTTCATTGGACTGGGCACTTTTATAAATTGTTGATCGGCGTTGGCGCTGGCGTCGGAGGCGCGCTCGGCGGCATGGAAGGGGGAGCCGACGGTGGCATCGATGGCGGAGGTGTCAT
>CAYOJT010000245.1:2479-4593 GCA_964404365.1 uncultured Bacteriovoracaceae bacterium | reverse complement strand
GGCGAAAAGCGAAATTACGAATTACCAGTCGATGTATCGATACGGTAGCCATCAAAGCGCGACGCGAGCCTGGCTCCGTCCTACCTTGATGACAGAGACTTTGGTTCACAAAGGAATGTTCGGACAGGGAATTGGGAAGGGCTTCGAGCCGGACATTCATTGTCCCGTCGGCGCACCTCGAGAATCGTTCATCAAAATCACGAAGGCGGAGCCTGGGGGAATGAATGGCGAGGGTCTGTGGAGACCCGCATCGCTCGGATTTCGACCCACATACGAAAATCAGGCAATGAAGGAATACCTCAAAGGTCGTTTCCTTAAGAAAAAAGGGTGATTTATGGCAAAGGTGAAAAATTGGCATCTTAATCGGGAGATGGAATATCCCTACGAAGAAAGTCGGCCTAAAAAACAGTGGTCGATCGTTTTTGATCTAAATAAGTGTATCGCTTGTCAGACGTGTTCTTTGGCGTGCAAAACGACTTGGACGAGCGGCAAAGGGCAGGAATACATGTTTTGGAACAACGTGGAAACCAAGCCCTACGGGAGCTATCCGCTCGCTTGGGACGTTCGCGTGTTGGAGACACTGGGAAAACAAGAGTGGAAAAAGAATGAACCGTATCACGGTAAAACAATCTTTGAGGCGGCAGAGCCGAGTGAAAGAGTCGCGCATTTTCATCCAACCGATGAAGATTGGATGTACCCGAACGCGGGGGAAGACGATTGTTTAGGGAACGTATCAAAGGGAGAGCACCTCACTCTCCCTCACGATAAATGGTTTTTTTACCTTCCAAGGACCTGTGCACACTGCACCTACCCCGCGTGCCTCGCCTCTTGTCCACGAAAGGCGATCTATAAGCGCGAGGAAGATGGAATCGTTCTGATCGACCAATCTCGATGCAAAGGCTACGGCGAATGTGTTCGCGCATGTCCATATAAAAAATCGATGTACAATACCTACACCCGAGTGAGTGAGAAGTGTGTGGGTTGCTACCCGGCTGTGGAGCAGGGATATCAGCCGATGTGCGTGCAGAACTGCATTGGGAAAATCCGCATCATGGGGTTCATTAATCCGCCATGGAAAATGAGGGAGGATAACCCGGTCGACTACCTCGTTCATAAAATGGGTTTGGCTTTGCCGTACTATCCGCAGCTCGGACTTGAACCGAATATTTATTATATCCCTCCTATCCACGCCGATCGCGATTATCTAGAACAGATGTTCGGACCCAACGTGGGCGACGCAATCTCGCGGTATAAAAAACTGAAGGATGATCCGGTGGCGCAGGGCTTACTGGTGCTGATGGGAAGCACGGATCGGATTATGCACTCGTTCAAAGTGAAGAACGGAGTGGCAGCGGGCTATGACGAAAAGGGTGATGAAATTGTGAGCGTGCCCGTAACTGAACCGATTTTTGAACGGCAGGAAGTCGATACCAAACTCGGCGCAATACGGAACAATACTCCTTAACAAACTAGGATGAAGAAAGAAGGAATTATGCTGAAGAAGTGCATCCTGCTAGTGATGGTCTCAACACTCAGTGGAGCGAATGCCTCTGAAATCAGAGTGCGACATGTTGATCGGGATCTAGAGAAGGCCTCTTTTGACGAATCAATTTGGAAAGACGTTACGGTTGAAACGTTATCGTTGATGGCTCAGCCCATGATTACGCCTCGACCTAAAAAGACGACCACGTCGAGCCTGCACGTGCAGGCGGTCCAGGATGGGAAGTCGATCGCGTTCAGAATGCGGTGGAAGGCGGAAAAGCCGAGCGAGGCTGGAAAATTGGCGGAGTTTTCTGATGCGGTTGCAATTCAATTCCCCATCAAGGACTGGTCCAGTACACCGATTTTCATGGGCTCGAAGGAAACACCTGTTCATATTTTCCACTGGAGAGCGCAGTACCAAAGGGACCATGAGGTAGGGAAACCCGAGATGACGGACATCTATCCAAATCTCAATGCGGACATGTACCCCATGGAGTTGAAGGATTCCGGTAGCGTCCAGGGCCTAAACGATAAAAAGCGCGAGGTTTATTCTCCCGGAAAGGCGGCAGGAAATCCTCAATCTTATACCAAATCGAGCGCGGTGGATGAGATCTTTGCGGAAGGCTTTGGAA
>CAYOJT010000245.1:0-2469 GCA_964404365.1 uncultured Bacteriovoracaceae bacterium | reverse complement strand
TGTAAGTAGTTCCGTTATTGAAAATAAGGCGTCGATCGGTCACGGCATTTGGACTAACGGAGAGTGGAGTGTCGTCATCTCCCGACCCTTGAAGCGAGAAGAAGGTTCAATACTTGATCCGAAAAAAAACTCAGCGGTTGCTTTTGCGGTTTGGCAAGGGGCTCAGAAAGAGGTCGGGGCACGGAAGTGCCTGACTATGTTTTGGGTACCTCTCGTTTGGGAAAAATAGACAGGAAATAATACGATGGAACAATCAGTAATTCAGAAATTCTCGACCCCCGAAACCGCCCCGATTTTCATTTTCGCATCGCTTCTTTCGAGTTATCCGGATGAAAGGGTGGCTGAAAATGTCGGAATCATCACTGGAGATAGCGCTTTGTTTTCAGGCGCAAGTCAGGCTTTGCAGCCGATCCTCCTGCCGCTCGTGCGAAAGGTAAAAAACATCTTTGCCGATCGCATCGCTCTCGACGACCTTCAATCGGAGTACATCGATATCTTTGATCGGGGTCGGCACGTGACCTCCCTCTACGAAACTGAATATGGGAGAGCTCGCGCAATGGTTAAAGGTGCTCAGCTCGTTGATATCGCGGGCTTCTATCACTCCTTTGGTTTTGAGACCGGCGGCGAGGGCGTACAGGCCGAGATGATTGACCACATATCGGTTGAACTCGAATTTTACGCGCTCCTATGCCTCAAATTTGAGTCTCTTTTACGCGAGGGAAACACAGAAGGCGTGGAAATTGTTCTCGATGCACGTAAGAAATTTCTGAAAGCTCATCTCGGAAGATTTGTTTCTGCGGTCTGCGAGCGCCCGGGTGTCAAGGGTAGTTCATATTTTCATGGCGTATTTGAGTTTTGTCGCGACTTGGTGCTCGACGAATGTAAGCGCCTAGGTGTGGAAGTGGAGCAGGATTCGTGGCTGGAAGCTCCCGTTGACGCTGAGGAAATGAATTGTGGAGGGTCGGTGGGAATGACTCCCTGCTGATCGTGAATGAAAAGGATGAACGATGAAGGAGAAAATAAAACACAAAGTCTGAGTAGTTAAAACTTACTCCGAACCTCGAAGTCTACCCCGTAATGGAATTGAATTCGAGGTCATGTGCGTCGTGCAGATGCGCATCAGGTGGCATAGGAAACTTGACCGCCCCCCGTGTTTGGAAAGGAGAACCATGACCGATCTTATCGACGCTCACCAGCGCAAGTTTGTTTATCTACGCCTTTCGGTCACGGATCGGTGTAATTTTCGTTGTGTCTATTGTTTGCCGAGAGGCTACGAGCCTACCCCAAACCAGGAAGTGGAACTTCGTCAGGACGAGATAGTGCGTTTGATGCGAGCGTTCTCGCTTCTGGGCGTCTCAAAGATTCGTCTCACCGGCGGCGAGCCGACGGTTCGAAGAGATTTGGTAGAAATCGCTCAACAAATTCATCAGATCCCCGGAATCGAAAAGGTCGCAATCACGACCAACGGCCACCGATTACTTGAGATCGGAAGGTCGTTAAAAGCTGCAGGAATTCATTCGCTTAATGTGAGTTTGGATAGTTTAGATCCGGATACCTTCAATCGTCTCACGGGCACCGATCGATTTGCGCAGGTTTTTAGAGGGATTGATCACGCGCTTGAGCTTGGTTTTCCGGAAGTCAAAATAAATGCGGTCCTCATGAGAGAAAGTGCCGAACAGGAGTTTCGACGGTTCACAGAATGGGTAAAACACCGTCCGGTCACTGTTCGTTTTATCGAGTTGATGCGAACCGGGAGAAATGTGAATTTCTTTGATAATCACCATCAAACCGCAGGCGGTATCCAATTCCAGCTCCTGCGGGCAGGCTGGAGGCAGAAACAGCGGTCACCCGATGCTGGACCTGCGACCATTTACGAACACGACTCTTCGTTGGGAAAAATTGGCCTCATTGCGCCGTATTCGAGGGATTTTTGTACGAATTGTAATCGTTTGCGCGTGACTTCCCGAGGCGCTCTTCGACTTTGTCTGTTTGGAGAAAAGGACGAATCGCTTCGCTCGTATCTGCAAGACGACGGAGACACCCTCGATTTGGCGGAACGCATCCGCGACCTCTTGAAAGAAAAACCAGCAACTCATTTTTTACACGAAGGAAAATATGGAAACACAGGGAACCTCGCCAGCATCGGCGGCTAAGTTTCAGATGGTAGATATCGGCGAGAAAGCGGATACGAAGAGACGAGCAGTCGCTTCGGGTGAATTCACTGCTCAGGCTTCAACTCTTGCCCGTATTCGTGAACGCTCATTACCGAAGGGCGATGTTTTAGTTCTCGCAGAAGTCGCGGGCATCCAGGGTGCGGTGGATGTTGTCCATGGCTTCCCTGTAGAGCGCGGGCTGGGCAATGCGAATGTCGTGCTGATCCATGACTCGCTTGAAATGGACCTCCGGGTCGGCGTGGAGCCAGACGGTGAAAAAGGAACTGAGCAATATCTCGTAGGTCAGTGGCTCGGC
>CAYOJT010000244.1:0-4605 GCA_964404365.1 uncultured Bacteriovoracaceae bacterium | reverse complement strand
TTCGCAGACCTTAAGCGACCAGCTTCCTCTCAAGCGGGCCATTTGTGTAACTAGGTCGGCCTTTGTTTCAGGAATAAGGCCTAAAAATCCGGTTAACAATAAAAAACCTGTTACCATAATTTTCATAATATCTCCTTAAATCTAGTATCATTTCTATTTTTTATCCGTGGCTTGCGCCGCTGTTTTCTGTTCATCCACGCAGTCTTTGCGCGGTAAAATTCCAACTTCATAGTCTGCACACTGTGTTCATAAGAGATCGTCGGGAACGAACGTGCATTTCAGGTCGTTATTTATCTGTCCGGCTTCTGCGTCACGAAAGTTGAACTGCGCCCGTTTCAATTTTTTCCCATCACCAAAAACGATGAATCGCCCCTCCCAAGAGTCGTCGTGAAACTCGCACTCATAGACGGTTCTTTTCTTGTTTTTCGAAAGTACCTTCGGATGTGTGACCCTTCCTTTGTCGCTGTACCACGAGCCTTTATTTTTTTTGATTTCCTGGACCATCCCTCGATCACTGACGGTCACACTCAGCGACTGACCCGTCACGGTATCCGCATCAAAATCTGCCGTATTGCAGACATAGAGTGCATCGGCATGGGCGAAGGAAACAAAGATGGAGGGAGAGAATATAAGAAGAGACATTTTTGAAAACATTGACCTGAACATAAAAACTCACCTTTACTCATTAAGTTGACTGAAGCATTCAGAACAAAAAACTGGCTCGACCTATTTACTACCGGTCGCGACGCTTCGAGTCATCTCGATTGGTGCGTACGCTGTGGTTAATGAACGCCTGGGGGAGTGCGCGCAATCCGATGCGGTCTCACCTGCTGACGTCAGATCGAATCCAGAGTCCTCACGCGGCGACCATCGCTGAGCACCACCCGGTGTTCAGCCGCGAATAACGATCAAGTAATCGCGTGTATCACGCCAAAAACTCTGTACAATTAAGTTTGTACTTTCGGAGGCCGAGTTATGAATTTTTTCCGTAAACAGTGTGCGGGCCTTTTACAAGTCACATGGATCGGGCTCATCCTGATCGGCGCCCCCCGGAGCGGTTTCGCCGCGAAAGAAACGCGCTCTTTCAAGCAGATCGTCATGCATCAAGGCAGCAAAGCATGTATCGCCACTACGAAGCGGAGCGATCCAGACTTTGTTGCGTCAGTAGCTGAATGGGATACGCTACCCGCCCATGTACGAGTGAACTCTGCGTTTTTCCCACGAAGCAAAGGTCGGAAAACGGTTTTACTTTCGTTTTCCGGCGATTCTTTGTTCGATAGCTTGCCATCGGATCTCAGGAGTAAAATTATATCTCTTTCAACATCATTTCGAGACCAAATCGAACCTGTGAATTCGAAATATTTCCCCCTCATTGGAAAACCGGTTCTTTCACGAGTTGAAATTGCATCGACCCCTTTTGGTGAGGTGCTGGGATACGAGTTCCGATACAAACAGTTTGGAGGGGATGTAGGCCATGAAATGGAAGCCAGATTTGAAACGGCGACACAAGCTCAATTGGCCGGCGTCAAATTGAATACAGATGTCGAATGGTCGACAAGTATTTTTCTGAATTATGATGGTACAACTATCTTTCCGGTTGCCGACTTGGAATGGAGTTGGAGTGGTCACTGAAACATGCGCAATAATCTGACAGCGCGTTTCTGCTCGCTTTTTCTAAATTTGAAACTTTGAAGCCAACCAGGAAAAGCTGTGGCTATCGGCCTCACTCACAAGACTTTTTGCACACCGAAAAGTCTTTGGGTCCAGAAGGTCATTGATCCCTTTTCGTATACGTTCTGAAACGTTGGTGTTCGTGGTTATTGACTTCAAGAGTTCAGTTATCTCGGAAGCCTCAGGCACGGATTTTTGAAACACAAAAGCCGAGAGAACCGCCGCTCTGAAAAAGGACTCAAGATGAATGGCGTCTCGTGGAGCTTGAATAAATGCTCGAATGTAGAGTCTGGCGTGTACAAGCGCTTCAGGGTCACCCAAAACGCTGCTTGTGAATAGGGCTTGCTCCGGAGGAAACCAACGCCAAAAGGACGAGTAAAGTCCAGGTGACTCCAGACTCAATCCTTGTTTCCAGTACGGAGCGAGTAATTCTTGAAATCGTAATTTTTCTGAAACCGATAAAGAGATCTGTGATTTGCTCTGGGTGTATGCAAGATCCATTGTTAGCGTTTGCAGTGAATGGGCGGTCGCCATAGCATTTCTGGACTCTCGGACGATAGCCGTAGCGTTCGGAATATTTTGGATAAACGTAAATCGATCTTCAAGTATATGTAACCACGCGGAAGCGGGGGCCTTTGAGGCGAACCGAGTCGGAAGACGTCCCGAGAAGGCGTAAAAATTAGGATCTGTTTTACTGATCGTTTCGTATTTCGTGACTAAAAACTCGAAGGTCGCTTCAGGGATGTCAAACCCGGAAAAAACTTTGTTCTTGAACTGCTCATCCAGCGTGTGTCTCAGTCTCGAATCTGCGGTTGGCTGAAAACTGTTATAATAGGCCTCGAGGTCCCTTAAGAATTCTTCTTTTCCTGAAGCAGCGAAACCGCTCTGGGGGGCGCCGATCAGGATGAGCCCGATCCACATGACTTGTAAAAGACCCGCAGACTGTTTACGGAAAAAATTCATGACTCGGCCTCCGAAAATACAAACTTAATTATACAGAGTTTTTAGCGTGATACACGCGATTACTTGATCGTTATTCACGACTGAGCACCGAGTGGTGCTCAGCGATGGTCGCCGTGTGAGGACTCTTGATTCGATCTGACGTCAGTAGGTGGGACCGCATCGGATTGCGCGCGCTCTCCTTGGTGTTCATTAAACGAGTACATGGGCTTATTGTGATGATGCGCCGCAGCGCGGATGATAGAAACCGTATCGAGCCAGTTTTTTTGTTCTGAATGTTTCAGTCAATTCGATGAGTAAAGGTGAGTTTTTATGTTCAGGTCAATGTTTTCAAAAATGTCTCTTCTTATATTCTCTCCCTCCATCTTTGTTTCCTTCGCCCATGCCGATGCGGTCAAACTCGGAGAACGGATGTGGAAGATCGAAGGATTGTTTTCCGAGGCGAAGGTAAATCATTGCCTGAATCGCGCTAACAATCGTGGAATCGTCAAAGTTCAGATCCAAGCCTACATGATTGGGATGGTTCAGAACCTAAAACGGCTTTTGGTTCATGCGGGATCAATTTTGGAAGGTTTTATCTTTGAGTTTCTCACGGTTCGTCAGTTTCAATTTTTGAACTGAGGCGCTCAGAAAAATTCGAAACCACGAGCGGAGATGGTCGAAGCTTGTGAAAAATGACGGGTTCTTCAACGGCCCGATTACCCATAGGCGGGCAATTGCGCCGCTCTATAACTACCGAAAGGAATCAACTTATGAAAAATATTGTATTCAGTGTTTTAGCTCTACTCATCTCGGCTACTCTTGATGCCCCACTCGCACAGGCTAACGATTGCTATTGCAAGTTGTCGGAGTCTTCCGATGTGGACAGCGCAACTGCTTGGCTCTACATGGATTTTGGACGCTCCTACCGGGCGATCGAGACGTTCCGCACGCTTCGCTATTCCGGAGACGCTTCCCGCCAGGCGATGCGCCAGTGCCGCCGCGCTATCCGCAACGAGCCGATGTGCAATTAACCGCTAGCGTCGAGTAACGCGTAAACCAAAGTCGTCGAGCCTAGGCCCGATGACTTTGGTTTTGCCACTTTCATCGGGGCGAAGGGAACGAAGCTCGAAGAGGCCGCCCTGAAAGTCGGGGTCACGGCGCAAACGATTTCCCGCTGGAAAGTCGTGTACGGCGGGCTTCGGATCGACCAAGCAAAGCGATTGAAGGACCTCGAGCAAGAAAATGCGCGCCATAAAAAGATCGTCGCGAACCAGTCGCTCGATATACTCATCCTGAAGGAAGTCTCGAAGGGAAACTTCTAAGCCCGGCATGTAGTCGTAGAGCTTCGCGTCTCTGAACGCCGGGCATGTCGTACGATCGGCCTGGTCACGTAATTCGATAATGGGTTTTACCGTGTAAAGAGTTCGAATGTTGAAATTCGCACACCAAGTGGAGGACGTTTTCTATTTTGTTTCTGAATGACCAACTCCCAGATTGTATTGAATGAGCACCGGGTGGTGTACGCACACCGGCGGGCGTGCGGATATTGCCGCGGCGCATTAATATTTAGTTCATTGAAACCTTTTCCCGGATATAAGCAATGAAGGAACAACTATCAGACTAAAAGGACACGGTATGAACTCTATGAAAAACTTGCTCTTGGTGGCGCTCTTTACATCCTTCTCCGCAACCGCATCTGAAAAAGTGCTCATCACTTGTGTTGAACCTTCACTCAACGTAGCCGTGACGGTAACCCAAGATCCAAGCGGTACGAATTCATTCAAAGTGACTGAGGATGGAGTCGATTTTCGCTCACTGACTTCCAAAAATATCGTGATCTCTCCTAGCACGCTCGATCGAAACAGCGGCAAGTTAGTCTATCGTGTGCGCAGACAAAAGATCATCGACCTGACGGTCGCTCTTCCACTCCAACCAATTGCTGGATCGAAAGCTCAAGCAAGCACCGGACATTTAGATGTGAATTCGATGAAT
>CAYOJT010000243.1:0-4644 GCA_964404365.1 uncultured Bacteriovoracaceae bacterium | reverse complement strand
AAGAAACAGGCCTATCACTGCCACGGCTGTAAAAAGGGCGGAGATATCCTGACATTCATCCAGGAGATCCACGGACTTTCTTTCATGGAAGCGGTGGAAGAATTATCTGATCGATCAAAAATCCCGCTCCCGAAAGATGTTTCGCGCGCGGAAGGGGATGATCCCGAGGCCGCACGACGTCGCCAAGAATCAAAAGATAAAGTTGCGACTGCGCAAAAGTTGAATCGATTTGCTGCGAAATTCTTTCGCGATCAGTTGAAAGATCAAAAACACATTGCCGAGTATTTTAAAAAGCGCGGAGTGGTGGGTGATCTAGCGACGAACTTCTACGTCGGTGCCGCTCCTGCGAGCTGGGACGCGCTTTCTCGCTTTCTCGTTTCCGCAAAAGCCCCGATGAAAATCGCGGAAGAGCTGGGTCTTGTGAAACCCTCTCAAAAAGGACAAGGCCCCGGTGGACCCGGTTTTTTCGATCTTTTCCGAAACCGCGCGATGTTTCCGATTATGGACCTTCGGGGGAAGGTTGTGGGATTCGGTGGTCGTGGACTTCCACTTCCGAAAAATGCTCCTGATGTGGGCGATGGAACTCCGAAATACCTCAACTCAAACGAGTCGATTCTTTTCCAAAAATCGAAAATCGCTTACGGCCTTTATCAGGCTCAGAAATTCGTGCGCGCGAAGGATGAAGTGATTCTGGTTGAAGGTTATTTTGACGTTCTCGCACTTCATGGCGCCGGATTTCAAAATGCGGTTGCGACTTGCGGTACTGCACTCACTGAGGATCACCTGAAACTTTTCAAAAAATTCTGCACGAAGGTCACAGTGCTCTTCGATGGTGACCGCGCAGGGATTACGGCTACTGATCGCGCGATGGAAATCGGGCTTCAAAACGGCGCGATCCTTTACGGCGCATCTATGCCGCTTGGACTGGATCCCGATGAAGTGCTTTTTGACCAAGAGACCGGAAAACTAAAACCCGATGGCATCGAAAAGATGCAGACAATTTTAGCGGGAGCACGCCCGCTCCTGGATGCGCGAATCGAGGCGGCTGCAGCGCACGCGCTGAAAGGACCAGAAGAGAAAAGTAAGGCCTTGAAACAGGTCGCGGAGTGGCTCTCCATGTTCTCCGATCCGATCGGCAGGGAAGTCAGAATAGAGGCTGTAGCGCGGGATTTGGGTGTGACGACGGTACTTTTAACCCAAGCTATAACGCAGGCGACCGCATCTCATTTCGGCGGCAGGGGTGGAGTAAAAAAGATCGGTATTGGAACTCCGAACGTCCAAACCCAGTCCGGATCCCCCTTTCAGCCGAGCGGCGGAAAAAATATTTCAAAGCAAAACCCAGCTCCCAATCGCCCCAACCGACCCGTCAAAGTATCGGCAAAAGAGCTGGTTTTACTGCGGGGGTTGGCTCGGGGCGGGACCTTTTTTGCGATGTTTTTAGAGGCGAAAGACTACCTCCCCAAGAACTTTGGACTCCAAGATCTTGCGGAAAATCCAGAGGTTCGCGGTTTGATTCTTCGCATCGTCGAAGCGAAGAAAGTGAATGCCGATCTTTTAACTGAAATTGAGAACCCAGACATCCGCGCGGTCCTCAGTGAAGAACTTGTGTCTGAGAATGGGCCGAATGCGTTTGCGGAATCAGATTTTCGAGTCGCAGTTCAACGAAGTATCGCTGCATCATGGGCACGGTTCTCGCAAGACATTCAAGTGCAATTACGCAACGCAGAACTCAAGAAAGACGCGAACTTACAAGCTTCTTTGCTCCAGGAATACCTTGACGTGCAACGACGAATGAAGGAATTTGTCACCTTCTATGACGAAGAATAAAGAGTCCACTAAAACGGCCCCTGAAAATGGGACCGCTGCAAACGCATCGTCTTCTTCACCGCTAGCCAACAACAAAGACATCAAGAAACTCCTCGATATGGGAGTTCAGCGTGGCTATCTGACGTACGAAGAAGTCAACGAACAGCTTCCACCTGAAATCATCGCTCCAGAAGCGATTGATGAGATCATGAATCTTCTGTCGGAGAACGACATTGAAGTCATCGACTCCACGAAAAAAGTTCGGGATGACGAAGAAGGTGCGGACTCCGAAGAAGGCGCGCCTGCAGCCGAAAAAGACGACGACGATGAGCCCGCTCCGGCTGCTGCAGACGTCGCTCGTGGTGCAGACCCTGTAAAACTTTATTTGAAAAAAATGGGATCCGTTTCTCTCCTCACTCGTGAGGGAGAAGTCGAGATCGCTAAACGCATCGAAGCCGGTGAAGTTGAAATTCTCCGCGCTCTTCTCGCATCCAAACTCGGAACGCTCGCGATCGTTGAACTCGGTGAACGCCTTGAGAGCGCTCGCACGAAAGTAAAAGACGTGATCCGCGGTGTGGACGAAGAAATTTCTCCAGACGATGAAAAAGTCTATTTGGAAAAAGTTCTGAACGCGATTTCG
Source organism: uncultured Bacteriovoracaceae bacterium (assembly GCA_964404365.1). Classification (GTDB taxonomy): domain Bacteria; phylum Bdellovibrionota; class UBA1018; order UBA1018; family UBA1018; genus JACMQW01. The sequence continues at coordinate 2,198 of CAYOJT010000243.1, read as the reverse complement.
AAAGTGAAAGCGCTCGTCGTTTACCAAGAGAAGAACACCGATAAACTCGTCGGACCGGAGGCTCGTAAACTTCCACCGGAAGAGAAGAAAAAACTCCAAGCCGAAATTCAGAAGCGTGAGCGCCAAGTCGAAAACGCATTCGAATCGATCGCGTTTAACCGTAAGACGATCAACGCGTTGGCTGCGAAAATTAAGGAATACTGGGGTCGCGCATCCGAGTACATCATGGATCGGAAACGCATCTTTGATTACCTCGTGATCAAGGAAGAAAAAGAATTCCGCGAGATCGTGAAAGAATTCAAACGCGGAGGAGAAGGCGTTCCAGCTCTCTGCCGTAAATACGACGTCATGGAAGCAAAACTCTCTCAGCTCATTCAGCAGGAAGAAGATCTCCAGAAGCGTATCGATAAGTTAGAAGAAGAAGCCGGAATCGACGTCACGGAACTTCGTCGTATCGTGGACTCGCTCCAGGTCGGTGAACGTAAAGCCGACCAGGCGAAATCCGAACTCGTCGAAGCGAACCTTCGTCTTGTGGTTTCGATTGCGAAAAAATACACGAACCGCGGTCTTCAGTTCTTGGATTTGATCCAAGAAGGAAACATCGGTCTCATGAAAGCCGTGGATAAGTTCGAATACCGCCGTGGTTATAAGTTCTCGACCTATGCGACTTGGTGGATTCGTCAGGCGATCACTCGAGCGATCGCTGACCAGGCCCGCACGATTCGTATTCCAGTTCACATGATCGAGACGATCAATAAACTCATTCGTACGTCGCGCCTTCTCGTTCAGACCTTGGGTCGCGAACCGACTCCTGAAGAGATCGCGATCAAGATGGAACTTCCGGTCGATAAAGTCCGTAAAGTTCTGAAAATCGCAAAAGAGCCAATTTCCCTCGAAACGCCTATCGGTGAAGAGGAAGATTCATACTTGGGCGATTTCATCGAAGATAAGAAGATCATCAATCCGGCTGAAGCCGTGATGAACATCAACCTCTCCGAACAAACCCGTAAGGTGCTTTCGACTCTCACTCCTCGTGAAGAGAAAGTCCTCCGTATGCGTTTTGGTATCGGTGAGGCTTCTGACCATACTCTGGAAGAGGTCGGTCAGGACTTCTTCGTTACTCGTGAGCGGATTCGTCAGATTGAAGCGAAGGCGCTTCGTAAGTTGCGACATCCTTCTCGCGCGAAGTTGCTCAAAGCATTCGTAGATTAAAGTTCGGCACGACTCACAGAAATAAATAAGTATGTTTTGGCGGAACAGCCTTCCTGGCTTTCCACAGCTTTCGCCATCCATGGCTGCTGTGAGTCCACAAGACATACTTATTTATTTCTGTGAGGCGGGAGAACCTTTACGCGTGAAAGCGATGAGCGAATTTGAGCGGAGGATGGAGGCGCTTTTGGGGGCGGAGGAGTCCTTGCGCTTCTTTGAGAGCGTGCAGGCGCTCAGTGCTTCTGGGACTAAGTCGCTTCGGATTAATCCTTTGTCTTCTCTTCGTCGAGACTCGCTGATTCAAGCGGGTTTTAAAATTCTGGATCCTGTTCCCTGGTGTGAGAACGGTTGGTTTTTTGATCGATCGGCTTCTCCGGATTTATCGAGTCATCCGTTTGCCCTTTCCGGTGCGATTTTCGTTCAAGAGGCGGGTGCTATGGAGCCCGTTCAGATTTTAGATCCTAAGCCTGGTGAGACGGTTTTAGATTTGTGTGCGGCACCGGGAGCGAAGTCGACTCAGATCATTGAGAAACTGGGTGGACGGGGGTGGTTGGTTTCGAATGATCCGAGTCGCGAGCGTGCGCGCACTTTGGATACACTCCTGGCACGGCATGGAGCTGTGAATTCGACAGTTTATAATCTTGAACCTCATCGACTCGAAGAGTCTTTTCAGTCTGTCTTTGATGCAATCCTGGTCGATGCCCCTTGTAGCGGGGAGAGCCTGTTTGCGAAACGAAGTGATCGGCGTCCAGATGTGAAGGATTCGGAGATCGAGCGATGCGCGAATCGGCAGTCGGGCATTTTAGAATCTGCCGCAAGAATGCTGAAGGAGAACGGTCGCATTTTGTATTCAACTTGTGCCTATGCTCGTGAAGAAAATGAAGACGTTGTTCAGGGGTTTTTAAAAGTGCACCCTGATTTTCGTCTCGTCCATGAGTCACGTCGTTTTCCACATCGGGATGGAGTACCGGGTGGATACTGTGCGCTTT
>CAYOJT010000242.1:0-4646 GCA_964404365.1 uncultured Bacteriovoracaceae bacterium | reverse complement strand
GTGAGTTTCTCTTGAGCGTTTGACACCGATCGAGCGTGGCTTAGACACGCCTACGGGAGCTCTGTAATCTCGAGCCAGCAAAGGACAGCAAACATGCTGGACCAAAAAATAGAGCAACACATCCAAGAGGTTTGGATTAAGTTCGTTAGGTTTACTTGAGGCGATCCTAAATGAAAAGCCCGTTTCAGGCTCAGAGAGTCGAAACGGGCCATAAATTTAATAACGCAGCGCGTTTTAAGCTTACTCGGTATCCCCGCCGACCTTAACGGTAGGCTTTGGGCCGCCGATAGAAGCACCACCACCGATGGTCACCGTAGGCTTCTTCGAGACGCCTGGAGCGATCACCATGATGAGCTTCTTCCCTTCGAGCTTCGCTGGAGCTTCGACGCTTGCGATGTCTTTCACATCTTCCACAATACGCGCCATGATCCGGTAGCCTTGATCAACATAGGCCACTTCGCGACCACGGAACATCATCGTGATTTTAACTTTGTCGCCGTCTTCTAAGAAGCCACGCATGTTTTTCATTTTGTAGCTCACATCGTGATCGTCGGTCATCGGACGAAGTTGAATTTCCTTCACCTTCACTACGACCTGCTTCTTCTTGGCTTCGTGTTCTTTTTTCTTCTTCTCGTACTTAAATTTTCCGTAATCGAGAATCTTCGCCACGGGTGGCGTCGCGTTCGGTGAAATTTCAACGAGATCTAAGCCTACATCTCGAGCCATCTGAAGGGCCTGCGGAGTTGCTACGACTCCGACCTGGTTTCCTTCATGGTCGATTAGACGAACTTGAGGAATACGAATGCGCTCATTAATTCGGTGTTCGTCTTTGTTTTGATTTTGAAATTCGCGTCTTGGAAAGCGCGGACCGCTGCTCGGAGGAGGGCCACCTGGGCCACGCGGGCGAGAAGGAAATGGGCTACCGCCGCTTGAACTCGGGAAAGGACTTCCGCCGCCGGCTGAACTTGGGAAAGGGCTTGGTCCTCTTGGAGTTGGGCCTCCACTGTTCGGGGTTGGACCACTGCTTGGAGCATTGTTGTCGTTGTTATTATTTCCGCCACCTGGATTCGACGGCCCATTGCCGCCAATTGGATTGATACCCATTCGAAAGAATTCAGTTCTCCATACTTAGTTTACAAACACGGACATCCCACGAGCCCATCTCACGGGATGCGTCACAGTCGCCAGAATGCACTTGAGCATGACTTAAAGTCAAGAAATGCATGAGTTTAGGATGCCTGCGGAGCCGCGCTAGAAGCGGAACTCGAGGCACTGGAAGCCGTCGATTTTGGGCCTTTTTGACCCTTGGACTTGAGGCGGGTAGCCTCATGAGCGACTTTTTGGGTCACTTTTTTTGCGAGTTTTCCCGCTTTTTTTTTAGCAACACCCGCTTGGCGCTTCGCCTGCGTGGCCGCTTTGCCGGCCTTATGCCCGGCTTTCGACTTCACGTTAGTGAGGAGGCTCTGAAGCTCCGCCTTCTGGGAAGCCACGAATTTCTTGATCTTGTCGACTTCAGTCGGGATCTGTTTTTGGATCTTCTCGAGCTCAGCCTTCTCTTTTTCCAAGAATTTCTTAAGCAGCGCAACATCAGTGTCGATGAGCTTCTTCACTTCTTTGCCCTGTTTTTCAGCGTATTTTCTCGCTTCAACCACCCATGCTTTATCCTGGATCAGGTTCTGGATTTGGGAGCGAGCGTTCTTCACGCGATCAACGACTTTTTTCAATTCTGCATTCATGCCTTTAATGGCCATGGTTATTTCCTTACTTTTGGGCCACGCCGAAATAGGCACGGCCGATAGCTAGAGAACAGCTTAACACGTTTGCGCCCCTCTCTTCAATTCTTGTTCGGTCAGGATTTGCTTGAGTGCTAGGAATTATGGCAGGCTCTGGGAATGATGAAGAACACCATTTATGGCCTTTTTTGCCTAGTTTCTGTGAGCCTAATCGTCCCCGCCTTCGCTGACGAAGTCATCAAGACTTTCCCGGGTGGGAGTGCAAACGACATGATCAACAATACCGAGCCACCGGGCGCAAAAGACAAGCCCATGGGCGCGATCAAAATGCATAAGAAATGCAGAGACGATAAAGGAGCCCTCATCGACGAGGGAACCCCAGGCTACGAGGCCTGCTTGAAGTCGATGCTCAAGCGCCCAAAGCGCTCACCAATTCCTGAAGCTCCAGCCGACGCCGGCGCAGCTCCTCATTCTTCGAAGGTAAAACCTGCGACTAAGTGAGGGTTCTTCTCGCGCTTCTTTTGGAACTCGCGAGCAGCCTTAGCCATTTTCTTCACTTTGAGTGAAGAATCGTCTTCGGCTTCATCCAGAACGTTGTCGGAATCATCATCGGTCATAAAGCGCGTGGCATAGGTAGCCTTCACTCTGACTTCCTCGTTCGGAGACTTGATCTTCTGCATGAGAATCGGAACGAAAGCTGGGCTTCCGGAATTCCCGATGGCTTCAAGAAGTGCAATTTCTTCGTCCGTCGTCTTGGCGTTTTTCGCCATTTGGACGATCTCGGCTTCGAGGTGAATGCGCTGAGCTTCGTCTTGCGATCCACGAATGGCGGCGCCAAGAGCTCCCATGGCGTTTTTCCTCGTCTCACCTTTTGAATTCTTAATGAGCTTCATCAGCGTCTCTTCGCCTTCTTTTGAGAGGTGTTGAGGGGTAGCCGAGAACGCACTCAGAACTTGCTGCTTCTGTGCAGTGTTTGTTCCTCCAGAATTCAACATCTGGAAAAGGATTTTTTGAGCCTCAGGACTGCGTGATCCTGCGAGAGCGCTCGTACCAAAGGTCCAGGACTTCGAATCTTGACGAGAACGGAGGAACTTTTCGACGTGTTTTGCGGTCTCTTCGCCGTCTTGGTCCATCTGTTTCACAAGTTTATCGAGCGATTTTACCCTCTCTTTTGCGTCCCATTTTGAAAAGTCACTGAGCTGAGGCGCAGTCGCCTGGACGCTTGCAGGGGCACGACTCGCCGTCTTCTCGAGATCTTGGTTTTCCTTCTTGATGTATTCGTTCCAAGAGAGAACTTTAATGTCCTGACTGAGATCCAAGTCGTGGTCTTCTTCGCGAACACTAATCTTCTCCGACTTCAGAGCGGTGTGAGCGGGGGCAGATTTTAAAACGCTAGCGATAACTTCACGTCCGACTTTTTCCCAAGCCTTCTGCATTTTAGGGTTTGAAAGTTCACCCACTACAGAGACGGATTTCACGCGCTTATTATCGTCGGTCTCGATTTTGAAGCCCGGAAGATCGGTATTCTCAACGCCTGCGGGTAATCCTTTCCGAAGCGTCACTTTGACATAAGCCACGTTCTTTTCATCCTTAGGCTTATACACTGTGGTTTCGCCTTTTAGATCTTTTGAAAAGAATTTCTCTTTTGGTTTATCGCTGGATGCGGTTTCGGTATCCGAATCGATTGTGTTGTTATCTTCTTCTTCGATGTCCACTTCGTCGTTCTTAGCTTGGACCGTCTTACGCTCGGCATCCTTTGAAGCTGGGCGCTCAATCTTATACACCCAAGCTTCACCCGTCTTAGGAAAGGATTTCTCCGAGGTATTCAGCGGGAGGGCCTCGTCCTGAGAAGCCGCCCGATCCGGATTGTTATGCGAACGATTTGATCCGACGGTAGTCGTACCATCTTTGAGTTCGCCTTCTTTTACGACAATCGGCGATTTACTGTTCTTTGATTGATAGACGAAGAAACCAGTGCCTGTAACGAACGCAACGAGGGTTGCAATCCCGATAATCTTTTTCATCTGAAAACTCCTGAGTGTCTGACTTGATCGAGTTTTTCCGCCAATCCTGGGCGTACTCATCCCCGACATGAACCTATCGGAATTTTGACGGTTCAAGCTGCAGACTCTTAAGGATTGTTTGATTCAAAGACAGAATTGTTAAGGCTCGGGGTTAGAAAGAATACGATATCGCCTGTGTCGAAACGGACTTATTCTATTATGAGATGACCCGCGCTCCTCATTTCCGCATATCTTACTTACTTTCCGCTCTCCTACTCGCCTTTGGGCTGGTGGCGAATTCGGCTATTGTTCGCGCGGATGAAGAAAAGAAAAAGACAAAGTCAGAGCAGGCCCTTTATATGCTCGAGTGGGAAGACTGCGAAAAGAGCTATTACGAACTCATGCGCCAGAAGCAGCAAATCGGGTCTCTCATCGATGATAAGAAAAAATCCCCGTGCAAGACCGGTAAACGCATCAAGGTAAAAAACGCTTGTCCAAGCGATAAGAAGTTTTCTGAATTACCCTCGAACCTCAAATCGATGACCGACGCCATCATGACCCAAGCTCCGGATGATTACCCCTTCGCAGCGGATTTGAATATGTCGAAAGTATTCCAAAGCTTAATCGAGCACGCCAACTCGATGATCAAAGCGAAGTGTGAAAAGCTTCAAGAATTCGATAACTGATTAAATCTTCTGATCCCAAAACTTCGCAATCGGTACCCGCCGGCCCACACCGAAAGCCTTAGACGAAACTTTAAGTACCGGAGCACCCTGACGTCGTTTGTACTCGTTCAATTCGATGCGCCTGAGGATATCCGAAACCCATGGCCCATATTTCTTCGTCAGTTCTTTCACAGGCATGAAACTCTCAAGATAGTCTTCAAGCATCGGATCGAGCTGCTCGTAAG
>CAYOJT010000241.1:4233-4683 GCA_964404365.1 uncultured Bacteriovoracaceae bacterium | reverse complement strand
AATCCCCGTCGGAACGGATACGTTTACTCGTCTTGAAGGCTTGGACTCGAAAACCTCGACGTGGGCGGAACTGGATCGGTTAAATTGGGAGCGTGTCTCTGAAGCCCGCTTCAAGGAATTGGAGAATCAGCTGATCGCGGAAGAGCGATAATGGCCCTCTCAAAAACGGAGTTCACCATTCTTACTTTGTTAGATTCCCTTAATGATGGCTGATTTATTCTCGTGAACTCCAATACCGAAAGTCGTGTCGAGAAAGACACATTTTAGGAAATGCCTATTACATAGCATAATAGAGAGATGGGCAAAACCTTAAAAGGCTATTTCGGCGCTCTCCTTTTGGTTTCCGTTTTTAGCTTTTCTTCCTGTTTGAGTCTTCCCGCTGATGCCCCAGACGGCAGCAGCAGTCAGAGTCAAACCAACGCATCGCCCGGTCCAACAATTTCACCGGTC
>CAYOJT010000241.1:0-4223 GCA_964404365.1 uncultured Bacteriovoracaceae bacterium | reverse complement strand
CCCCGACGCGCGCGCCGACTCCAACGCCTACGCGTGCTGCCGCGACTCCGACCCCGACCCCTGTTTCGGCAGGAGCGTTCTGTTCCCCGGGCTACGTCGCAAACGCCCCTTCAAACACTTTGACCTATCGATTTTCAGGTTCAACGAATGCTCCGTACGGCTTCGCCGAATATTTGCCGGCAGGATACAACTCGCTGCCTGTGGGTTGTAAATGGCCCGTCATCCTCATGCTTCATGGCCTCGGTGAAACGGGAGACGGAAGAGACGGAAATCTCCAGCGTGTCGTCGTTCATGGCCCTCAGAATAGTGGTGGGAAACCTGCCATCATCATCGTGCCTCAGAGTCCAGGATGGTGGGATTCGAGGACGATTAACTCCATGGTGGACTATATTTTTGCGAACTATAACGCCGATCCTGCACGTCTTTACGTGACTGGCCTCAGCATGGGTGGCGGAGGTACTTGGGACTACGCGCGCGCCTATCCGAATCGCGTTGCTGCCATTATGCCGATCTGCGGAGCTTCAGGTACGAACAATCAAGCGTCTGAACGCCAAGCGCTCGATTCGATGTCGATCTGGGCGTTTCACGCGATCAACGACGGAACAGTGGCGTCGGGAAACACGGACGGATTCCTGAACAACTGGGCGGTCCTCTATAGCGCCCAGAACCAAGCGAGAGCGGGTTATAACGGCACGAGCGATATGACCGGACACCTGAATAAAACCTCAAAACTTTGGGAGTGGAATTCCGGTCGAACCTCGGTCGGCGCTTCGGGTCAGGTCTATGAGCTCGATAAGCACTACACGCTTTACCCAGATGGATCGCATGATTCATGGACTCGGACTTATAACGACCCTGTCGTCTGGCGTTGGCTCTTTACGAAGAAGAAATAGCGTCTATCGCTTTTGTTTCATTCGCTGCGCTTCAAAGAAATTTCGAAGATCCTCGGGCAGGGGACTCTCAAACTCCATCGTCTTTCCTGTTTTGGGGTGGGTAAATACAAGACCCGCTGAGTGGAGTGCATGTCTTGGATGGAGGAGGCGTGCTTCAGCTTCAGGCGTGAGGCGCTCGCGTTCATAAAACAGAAGCGCAAAATCTTCGTCCACTCCATAAAGCTTATCGCCCAAAAGCGGAAATCCCGCTTGAGCGGCATGGACTCGGATCTGATGCTGTCGCCCGGTTTTTGGGTGCGCTTCTACCAGCGAAAAATCACCGGCCACGTCGAGTCGAACAAATCGAGTCGATGCGGGTAGGCCACCTTCGGATTCCGGCATACACTCCATTTTGAGCGCCACCCGAGAGTTTCGCGCCCGTGCAATCGGGTCATTCACTTCGAATTCAGGCGGACAAATTCCTTTGACGATCGCAAGATACTTCTTCTTTGTTTTCCGCTCTGCAAACTGAGCTACAACGTTTGCACACGATTCAGAATCTTTCGTGAGGACCAGAATCCCGCTCGTTTCCTTGTCGATGCGGTGAGCGAGAAAATACATTTCGTCCGCATCTAAAGTATTATGTGTTCCGCCCTTTGTTTTTAAATGAATGAGAAGCGTATGAAAGAAAAAGCGCCCTGAAGGGTGAACGGGAAGATTGGGTGGCTTATCGATCACGAATAAAACTTCATCCTCGTAGATCACTTTATAATTAAAGTTAACGGGCGGCTCTTCTTGTCGCTCCGACATCACGAAAACTTCATCTCCCATCAGGAGGATCGTCGATGGTTTTAGTTTCCCGATTTGAAGGTGGGGTCCTTGATTCCGAGTGACTGTGATGGCTCCTGAATCAATGGCGCGTTTTAAGACCTCGCGCGAGCGCTGCTTATAGCGTTCCTTCAAAAACAGATCGAGCCGGACGTCGTGTTCACGTACTTCGTAGCGGACGAGGTAATGGTCGGCCGCGTATTCGCGATGGACGTGTTTCGTCGGATCGCGCTTTCTTTTGGGATTTCGTAAAAAATCGGATGCGGACATTTAGTGGTAACGCGATTTCATGAGGAAAGTGATCACTTCACGAGCGCCTTCGTCCGTGTAGCCGAGTTTCTTTTTCATGTTCTCGACCGTCTGGCGTGCAAGCTTTTCGCCTTCTTCCATATTCGAGTCACTACTGCTTTTCGTGACCCGATCAATTTGACCGTAAAGGAGAAGCGCGTTGTGCATCTTGGTCAGGAGATCCTTTTGAGTCTGGTAATAGTGTTTTTCGAGTTTTCCCCAGTACTGAGGGAAAACTTTTGAATAAACCACAGTCGTATTCGGATTATCCAAAGACCATGCCCCGATCTGAGCGATCACGCTGTGGCGAAAGTTTTCAAGTTCAGGCGCTCCAGTGGGGGCTTCGATGATCTTCTCGAATTCCTCGATAAGCGAGGCGTCCGGATCTTCGAGTTTTCCAGTGAGTGGATTCTTGTGTTTTTCCTTCTTGAGGAGGAGTGAAATGTGGAAAACGTATTTTTTAATGAAGTCTTCCCACTGTTTGGAGTCATAGAGGCCAATACAATCGCGAACCTCACGATCAATGACGTTCAAATATTCATTTCTGACCGTGTTCACGAATTCCGTACAGTCATGAAATCCATCCTTCACATCTTGTCGTAAGAATTCGTACTCGCTCGTGCGTTTAACGAAATCTTCCATTTCACGCAGTACGGAAAGTGGCGAGAGATTTGGAAAGTCTGGGTTCTGCGCGGCAGAGTAGAGAATGGATTTAATTTCGCGAGCGGACGCGCCGATTCGTCCCTCGTAATAAGGCACGTTCACGTATTCGTCTCGAATCTTTTGGATATTTGCGCGCAAGACTTTCCGATCTTCGGCTGAGAGCTGGCTTGGCATTTCTCCGGTGTCGAGTAAGCGTGCTTTATCCCAAGGCGTGAGCGTCGAGACGATAGACGAAATTCCAGGCGCGTAATTGATTGAATTAGGTTTTTTCAAGCGTGAGAGCACCGACCACGCAGCGAGAGCCCAGTCGGTATGAGGAGCTACGGGTTTTGCTTGAGAAACTTGTTTTAATTCGTCTTGGTAAATTTGCATCTCCTGAGAAAGTTGGAGGAGGTACGGAACGCGGATCAGTTCCATCCGAGCCTTGAAGCTCATGAAATCTGGAAATTCCTTAAAAGCGTCCAATTGAAGGTCATTACAAGAGCCCATGAAAACGGTGTCGAGATTCACGATCGTGTGACCGACATTTACGGAGCCCGTTTCGCAGGCGACGAGGATGTATTTAAACGAATCAACGGGGCGCTTGAGGAGGTCGGAATATTCGATCAACCCCCGGTTTCCGTCGATGAGGTCGCCCGTCACCGTAAAGAGGTTTAAGCTTTGGAGGGATGCGGGAAGAGTCGAATAATTTCGATTCATCGCAAGCAAGTTGTACTGAGCGTCGACGTGAAGCTGCGGTTCAATCGTAACGAGGCCTTTACGGTAACGTTTAGAATCGAAGATGCGCTCGACCTGGATGTGCATCAAAACCTTTTTATAGTCGCCGTCATTTGCGCGCATGAGCGCGTTGTAGATTTCCTTACAACGGTGATTGAGATCTCCGCTTGCGAGGTAAGCAGGTAGGCGATTCCAAATGCGATCCGCTTTTTCTTTCCCGAGGCACTTCTCCAGCGTCCCGCGGCGCTTATCGGCTGGAATCAAGAGAAAGGGGTGGTCTTTCAATTCACAAGGAATACGAGCAGCGACGTCGTCGTCTGAAAGTTTCGCGTAGCTCGACAATTTTCCATCCCGAGCAGTCGCAGCGCCTAAGCCCATTTTTCCCTTCGTCATGCTCTCGTTCGGGAAAATCCAGTTGTAACTATACTGAGCTCCTTCGGGGAGGCGAGAGTAGCGCTCCATTCCTGTCATGATCGAATGAATGATCGAGGATTTAGCGGAGCCGTTCGGTCCGTGGAGGAGAATCATTTTATTATTTGTGCCCTGCCTCTGGAATGTTCTCAGGCAGCGATAAATCGAATTCTGAACGGTTTCTTGACCGACGACCTTTCTGGAATTTGGAGTGGCGTCGAAAACCTTGAATCGCTCTTCTTGGGCATAAGGAACTTTTTCCTTCCCGAAGAAGTCCATCATGTCGGCAATGTATTCGGCCGAACCTCGGAGCGCACGCTCAGGATTTTCCGCCAGGGTGTGGAGGTATTCTTCAAACGTGAGGATCTGCTTATTTGCTTCGAATTCTTGATGGACGGCTTGGTCAACCCAACCCAAAAAGTCAGTGTTCATGTCCTCAGTTTA
>CAYOJT010000240.1:0-4698 GCA_964404365.1 uncultured Bacteriovoracaceae bacterium | reverse complement strand
CGCAAAATTCGTTAAGTAATTAAACTTTAGACAAAGGATTATAATACAATGAAAGCACTTATTCTTACCTTAGCAGTGTTGTTCTCGTCCTCACACATGGCCCAAGCCGCGATGACCGAAGCGGATAAAGCGATCGCTCAAGAAGCGGTGAACTCGATCAAGTACAACAGCGAAAACTCTTCGGCTGGTACTGTGATCACTGCGAAAGTTCGTCAAGCTAAGCTCGACGTTCTCGCAGGCTTGTACTCCAAAATGGATTACAACGATAAAGAGTTCGCGAAAAAGCTCAACGTGGACCTCAAGGCGTCCCTCCGTCGCGCTTACCTCTTGAACAACGCGAATACCCCTGAAGCTCGTAAAGAGCTCAAGGAAATCTCCGCGATGTTCTTGAAAATTGCGAAACAGAACAGACTCTAATTTTTAGACTCTAAAATTGAAAAGGCCCGAGTCTCGACGAGACCCGGGCCTTTTCTTTTGTATGTTTTAAAACTTACTTCGCGTTCGCGACTTCGACGATATACGAAAGTCCGAGCTTCACGTAGTGAACGCCGTGTTTCGGAGTCAGGATATCGAGCGTGTCAGCCGCGCTGTGGATCGAGTGGTTCATCCCTTTGAAAGTCGATTCAAATGGCATCGTCGCAGGGTAACCTGCTTTGTGCCAGCTAGCGTGGTCAGAGCAGCCGTATCCACATTTATCGACCGACCAAGGAGCTTTCACGTAGGTGTCGACGAGTTTCTGCATAAAACGGTTCAGATCTGCGTTCGTGAAGTCTTCCATGAACACGATCTTCGGATTTCCGTCGGGGAACATCGTCATATCGAACTGGAGAACAGCGGCGACGGTTTTTCCGTTTTGTTTATAGTTGTGTGCGATATCTTGGCTCCCGAGTAATCCGACTTCTTCAGCCGCATAGCCGATGAACTGGATCGTGCGATTCGGGCGTACGCCGCTATCCACGAAAATACGGAAGGTTTCCATGACGGTTGCGGTTCCGGAAGCGTTGTCATCGGCACCAGGCGCGCGGGCCTTTTTCTTACCGATCCATGCACCTTGATTGATCGAGTCGATGTGTCCACCGATGATAACGATTTCGTTCTTATTGGGACCTGCACCTTCGATCGTCGCGATAACCGACGATTGTTCGAAGCTGTGTTTGAACTGTTCCACTTTAATGTCTGTGCGTGATCCCGCCATTTTCTTGTATTCAGCAGCGATCCAATCCGAAGCCGCAACTCCGGTGTCGGCGGTGTAATAGCGGTTATTAAACGCAGCAAGCGTCGTCACCTTCGCGACGAGATCACCCTCGTTTGCTTTCAAAAGTAGGGGTTCAACAATCGTCTGCTGGGTCGGGCTCATGTCTGCGAAACTGAGGAAGGAGGTGAGCGCTAAACCTTGGTCGAGATCTTGGAAGTCCGTGATGTCCATGAAACCGCCGCAGCGGCCAGCCTCGTGAGCTTTTTCGGATAACGAGTCCATCTCCTCGGCGGTCGCCCACTTCTTCACACCCGGTGCGGTTTCGATCAGGCGTTTTTCGGTCGGACGAATGCTGTGGGAAACGTGAGAATGCGCGAGCGCTTGTCCGGCAATAAAGGCGGACAAGAGGACTAATTTTAGAGTTTTCATCATGGTTTCAGAGGTTCCTTTAATCGGTCCCATATCCCCCCATCATCCACCGGGACCGCAAAGTGAGTGACCCCGAAAAGCTACACCCTGGCGGCTGAATGACAATTCGCGGCGCGTTAGTTAGGAAAGACTCTTGACTATCGACGTATGAATACATAAGCATTCGTTTATATATTAACCTCGGGTCACTCCGGATTTACGGCGGTTGTCTCCATGAAGAATTCACTGAATTTACTCTCCTCGAAAGATCGCAGCATGGCTTTAAAGCAAAAGAAGCCATTTCTCCTCCTCGCAGAGACCTTTCAGGCATTGGGCGACTCCTCTCGTGTGCAGATTATTTGGGCGCTCTCCAAGGGTGAGCTTTGTGTGGGAGACCTGGCCGGACTTCTCGAAATGAGTCAGCCTGCTGTGAGTCACCACCTTCGCACGTTGAGGAACTTAAAGCTCGTTCGCGTCAGGCGCGACGGGCGTACTTCCCACTATTCGCTTGATGACCAGCACATCGACCGTCTGTTGAAAGAGGGAATCGAGCACGTTGAGGATTTACTGTGAGCACACCAGTGGCGAAAAAGATGGGTCTCGGCCAATTGAAAAAAGGGACGAAAGCGAAAATCGCTCGCGTAAGCGGTGAGCCTGAAATGAACGCGCGCTTTCTCGCGATGGGCCTGCTTGAGGGAAATTTAATTGAGGTCCTTCACGAAGCACCGTTTGGGAAGGATCCGATCGCTGTTCGAGTACGGGGTGCTTTGATTGCGCTCAGGCGAAACGAAGCGAACTTCATTGAGGTTGAGGTGATCACATGATCCTCGCACTATCGGGAAATCCCAATTGTGGAAAGACCGCTCTCTTTAATGCTCTGACCGGCGGACGTCAGAAGGTTGGAAACTATCCCGGCGTCACCGTCGAGAAAAAACTCGGAACCGTGCAGTTTCAAGTGGGAGAGGGGACGGAATCAGTCACGGTTCTTGATCTTCCGGGAACCTACTCGCTCGACGCAAAAACTCCCGACGAAGAGATCACACGTGATGTTTTGTTGGGTCGGCTAGATTCTGAGGAAAAGATTGATGGAATACTCGCAGTCGTCGATGCGACGAACCTCGAACGAAACCTCGGGTTTATTCTCGAGTTAAAAGAGCTCAAACGGCCGATGGTGCTTGCGCTCAATATGGTTGATATCGCAAAAGACCGAGGACAGAGCTTGGATGAGGCTGAACTTTCGCGCGCCCTTGGAATTCCCGTAATTGCGACCGTCGCAGTTAAAAAAACGGGGACGGAAGATTTAGTTTTGCGCGCCGTAAGGGCAGTGAATTCTGATAAAAACAGAGCGGCCCAGGTTGAGTGGACCCAAGCCACGCCAGATCAGGTGCGCGCACGTTTTGCTGAAGTTGACGCGATCTTAAAGCGAGTGATCAAAAATAAGGGAAGTGAAGCGGTCACAACCGAAAAGATCGATCGCGTTCTCCTTCATCCGGTTTTCGGTACTGTGATTTTAGCGCTAGTTTTGGCGCTTCTGTTTCAGGCCATCTTTAGTTGGGCTTCTTACCCGACGGACCTGATTGACGGCGCGGTTTCTGGCTTCGGAAAATGGGTGGGTTCACTCATGGCGGATGGACCACTCAAGAGTCTCCTCGTCGATGGGGTGATCGCTGGAGTGGGCGCGGTTGTGGTTTTCATCCCACAAATCCTTCTTCTATTTTTCTTTGTCTTGATTCTTGAAGACTCGGGTTACATGGCTCGCGCGGCATTCATCATGGATCGGATCATGGGGAAAGTGGGCCTACATGGACGCGCATTTATTCCACTTCTTTCATCCTTTGCGTGCGCGATTCCTGGGATCATGGCGACGCGAACGATTGAGAATAAACGCGACAGGCTTACGACGATTTTGGTTGCTCCGATGATGACCTGTTCGGCACGTCTTCCAGTTTATTCGCTTTTGATCGCGGCCTTTATTCCGAATACGAAAATTTTCGGACCCTTGAAGCTTCAGGGCCTTGTCATGTTTGGACTTTACGCCTTCGGAGTGGTGATGGCGCTTTTGGTTGCGCTGCTCTTTAAGAAAACAATTCTGAAAGGGAAAACCCCGCCGCTCCTTCTGGAGCTTCCATCCTACAAGATGCCAAGCCCACTGAGTATTATGATCGGTTTAAAAGATCGTGCGATGCTTTTCTTAAAACGCGCAGGCACCGTCATTGTCGCGATCTCGATCGTCCTTTGGTTTCTCTCCAGTTATCCAAAGCCGCCGGCTGATGCGGTAGTCGGGGTGCCCGACATTCATTATAGCTACGCTGGAAAACTCGGGCACGCGATTGAGCCTGCGATTAAACCGATTGGTTTTGACTGGAGAATCGGAATTTCTTTGATTCCAGCGTTTGCAGCCCGCGAAGTGATGGTGAGTGCACTCGGTACGGTTTATGCGATCGAGGGTGAAGGCGATGCTCAAACCGAAGCCCTCACAACGCGGCTTTCAAAAGAATGGTCGATCGCGACGGGTCTCAGTCTTCTAGTCTGGTTTGCACTCGCATTTCAATGCCTCTCGACATTCGCCGTCATTCGACGGGAAACGAATAGTTGGCGTTGGCCACTTTTCACGGCATTTTATCTCACGGTGCTTTCCTACGGTGGATCGTGGATCACGTACACAGTCGCAAAATCATTTGGGCTAGGGTGAGATCATGAGTTTGGAAGTTCAAGAATTTCTAGTGAAAGTGATTGTGGTTTTATCCGCGCTCTTCATCGTGTGGAAAAATGCGAATCGTCCGATCTTAGGATTCGTTAGCCAGCTATTTTTAAAAAGCGGAAACGTAAAGATGGCAATGAAACTTCGTCCAAAAGCGAACTCCGCTTGTGCCTCGGACTGTTCGTGCCCCTCTACCGAGAAGTAATCGGAGAAGTAGGCTTTTTTGATACATCGATTCTGAAAAAACGATTTGGGCCTACTTTGAGGATAGGTTGACTTTGTTCATTCAAAAAGAGAGCCACAGCCGGCCGGTCGTCGCCCGCGAGTATTCGGATGGATGAGAGCGTGTAGCCTTCATTTTCCAAGCCATCAAAAACAGCGAAGGCAGCAAACA
>CAYOJT010000239.1:0-4783 GCA_964404365.1 uncultured Bacteriovoracaceae bacterium | reverse complement strand
CATAAAACAGCGTAGCCCCCCCGATCTCGAGCGATCAGATGAAGACTCGGCCGTCCTGAAATCGTAAGCTCTGCCCCTGTGATGAGTTTAAAATCTGGAATTTCTTTCGCAGCCTCAAAGGCGCGAGGGATCCCATACACACCGTTTCGATCCGAAATCCCAACGGCCTTCATTCCAAGCTCAATCGCGCGATACACGTACTCGCGAGCGTCGCTTGCGCCCTCTAAAAAAGAGAAATTCGAGCGGCATTTCAGCTCAATGAACATCATCCCTCTCGTCTTTTAAACAAAGTACCCGTGAAGAAAGGTTCGCCCATCGGTATCCATAAAAACCCAGAGCGGGCAGCCGTTTTCGATATCAATTTTATAATAATCACGCCTCTCAAACTGATCGAGCCATCGACTTGAGACGCGCTCCACTTCTGACCACTCGATAATCGGAAAAGATTTTGAGCCCAAGAATACTTTTCCTTCGGTCACTTCGATTCGTTCAGGCTTCCCAAGCATACGGGAAGGACGCGGAGGGAGACGGGAGAGATCGATTTTCTGAGGAGACTTCACTCTCGCCTTCTCCCAACTGAGTTCTGGGAGACGCTCTTCTTTCAGGTGGGCTTGGAATACGTTTTCTCGCCCAACGCTTTCAGCGATAAAAGATAAGAGCGCATTTCGATCCTCTTCAACATTCGAATCCTCCTGGAAAAACTCTCGCTGGGAGTCAAAGCCCGCCACGTGCTCAAGCACTTCTAAGCGAACTCCAACCACAGGCGCCCCTAAGGGGGTTCGATCAAAATCTCGTCCCAGCCGCTCTCGCAGAACGGTCACGGTGCCGAGTGCAGCTCCTTGAGGAAGGAGAAATTCCACATCCCACTCACGTTTCTCGCGCACTCCCTCTCGTTTTCGATCGAGACTCAGGTCTATTCTTAATCGAGCGAGTCTCCGACCACGCCCTTTCAGTCTTGAGAAAATCCGATCTAAATGTCCCTTTAGCTCAAAAAGAAGCGGCTCAAGCGTTCGACACTCCTCTTCGCCCCGCAAGTCTCGCTCTTCGATGATTTTTTCAGGCGGTGTCCACTCTAACCAATGAATAGAACCCGGGTCCTCGGTGCGTTGGCGCGCGAGTAAACCAATCGCCCCAAACCGTGAAGTGAGCTGTGCTCCTGGGATCTGGGTAAAATCAAGAAGGCTTCGAACTCCAAGACTCGGCATCACTTCTAAGATCCTTCGAACCGAGGCCCGAGAGGACTCGGACACATAAAAAGGATCAACGTATTCAGCTAAAAACGAAATCGGAAGCTCGCCCTGGACATTCGTCTGATACATCGAAACCGCAAGAGCTTCTGGAATACTGCTTCCGATCCCAAACGAAGCCTGAACATCAAACCGACGAAGAAGCACATCCGCTCGCGCGAGAAAGGAGGGTTCGGAATAGAGCTTCTTACATTTCCCAATCTCGAGAAAAATCACTCCGTCTTTTCGAATCGAGATCTGAGGTGAGAATCGAAAAAACGCATCCGCGATCGCTTCGACTTTTTCGGGTTTTGAGAGTTTTAAACAGGCGACTCGCATTTTGCGCCCCCTTTGTCTTTCAAAACACGGAGTCGAAAGGAGCCGTCTTTTTCTCGCCTGAGAGCCTCAAGTTGAAAGGCGATCGTCCAGGAGGCGTGTGGCTTTTTCGATAGTAAGATGAGAACCGAGTTTGCTTTTTCAGCTAACAATCGAAGGGCCTTCAATTTTTTTTCGTCTTTTTGGAAAAGATTGGGCGCAACGATGCAGGGAAAAGCTTTTCCACGAAGCGAGGTACGGACCGCTCTTAAAGTGTTTTCTCCTGCTTCGACAAAAAAGAGCTTTTCAAGATTCACCCCCCGCTGCTCGAAGGCCGTGGGGAGCGACTCAAACTTTTCCTCAACCCAAGCCACCCCGAGGTCTCGATTTTCGGAGAGAAAATGCAGCACCCACTCCACGCGTGCGGGGCCGGTGACCTCAACAATCGTCCCTTTTGGGATTCCATCCGGGAGAGTCGAGACCTGGATACGGTCTTTCGTTCGCCTCCCGAGAAGATCTCCAATCTTTTCTCGAAGAGACAGGATTGAGGCAGAGGCAAATTCAGTCATTCGGTACTTCCTGGGGTTTTTCCCTAAAATTAAAGAGAAAGAGACCCATTCAGTGTATGCGTAAGTTATGCGTAAGTCCAAATTTCGGACGCTGTTTTTAGCTGACTTTTTAGATCAGGTAAAAACACTCAGTCATTCCTGCGGTTTGGGAATTACGCGCGCGATTTTACGCCTAGAAACAACGCTCCGAAGCGGGATAAAGTCGAGCGCATGTGCGGTCGCGCCTATCAAACCTTCACGGAAGACGAAATCGCGCTCAGGTACCTGAGCCGACGCCCGATCGAACTCGACATCAAACCCAACTACAACCTCTGCCCCACTCACCTGAGCCCCGTCGTTCGCGTGCGTGAGGGAGAACTCAAAATCGAACTCTCAAAATGGGGACTCATCGCTTTCAAACCGAGACCCGGTGAGAAGGCCACATTCGCGCCGATCAACGCACGCTCGGAAACCGTCGACGAGAAGGCCATGTTTAAGCAGTCGTTTCTCAAACGCCGCTGTATCCTGCCCGTCTCTGGATTTTTTGAGTGGAAGCGCGACGGAAAAAATAAGCAGCCCTACGCTATCCACGGCTCGAAAGATAAGATTTTGAGCATCGCCGGATTTTATAACGAGATCGAACTCGAAAAGGGTGAAGTGCTGGACACTTTTGCGATCCTAACGACCGAATCAAATTCCATGATGCAAAAAATCCACGACCGGATGCCCGTCTTCCTCTCAGCAGAGGGTGAAAAGATCTGGCTCGATCCTCAGTCGAAAATTGAGGATTTAAAAAAACTGTTTAAACCGACGCCGAGCTCTTGGCTAGATTCCTATCCCGTTAGCAACGCGGTGAACAGTCCGCGAAATAATGCTCCTGCGATTCTTGGTAAACTCAAATAAGCTCAAAATTTATCGCTTTCGCGCAAAAGCCTTCAGAATCGCAAGCACGATCATCGCTCCAATTACTGCGCCTAAAAACCCGATCGGCTCGCCGACTCGGTAGATGCCGAAGGCCTGACCCAGGTAGGAACCAACAAATGCGCCGCCAATGCCTACGAAAGAGGTCATGAAAAAACCCATGGAATCGTCGCCAGGCTTCAAAAAGCGCGCGACCCAGCCGACGATGAAGCCAATCAAGATAGTAGTGATGATTCCCATTTTTCCTCTGTTTTTCTGAAGGGAATGACGATTCCGATCGGCTCACCTTGGCGCAGTTTAAGCGAATTAGCAAAACAAGCCTAAAATACTTCGCCAGTTCGTCGGAGAGGTGCCTACGCGCGAAACTGAATGCGTGGGTTTCTTCGACTTCTAACTCCGAAAGTGCGGCAAGCCAGAATGAATTTAAACGTTCAAACGCAGGTAGGTTATCTGCCCAGTTAACTTTCGCCACCTGGGTTAAAATTTTCTAGCACGATAACCTTTTCGTAAACTGATAGAAATGCGCTCAGTCTAGAGGCCACACTATGAATAAATTCATTCTCATTCTTGTAGGAATTTTCGTCACCGGCATCACACCTACGTTCGCTTCACCCGGGGAAAGTGTTCTGAAATGCTCCTCGAATCAGGGCGAAAAAATCGAACTCGAACTACGCAGACCCAACGTAACCGGTCTCAATCCTCCTAGCCTACAATTAAACCTGGGGAACAATCGCTACCGATCAACCCCCCCGGATGAGATGAAGTCGTATGGAATCACCCACCACAACTCCCCGCTCGGCGTCGTATTTGCAACCTTCAATACCCGAAACGAAACCGGCGTTTCGCCGATCGACATTTCGATTACTGCAAAACCCCAGACCGTGATAGCGAGGGACCTCCAAACAGGTAAAGTCATCACTTGGTCAATCGAGAGCGAACAATCGGAATGTTACGATGTCGCGGCGCGGGTCACATTTATTGGAATTCTAAAAGGCACGCTCGAGACCGACGGCAGAAAAACGACGACAGAATCCTCCATCTGGAGCGACATCCCTCCCACCGAAATGTCTTGCGAACTAACCTATGATCCGGGTTCAGGCTGCTAAAGAACACTTCTCAGTCCTATTTTGATCAAACCGACCGATTTGTCCTAAGCCGAAAGCTTCGCAGTTTCAGCTGGTTTTTAGTCTAAGACTCGCATTAAATACGAGTGAAGAAACTCCAGAGATACGACGTGAAGAACAGCTTGGTAAATTTTACTATAAAAATAAAATGCTACTTCACCCTTCTCATCGTTTTGGGTGGCGTCGGATGCACGAAACATCCGGCGGGACCCACGACTCTTGTCATTGAGGGATTCGCAGATCGGGGCACTATTCAGGTCTCTTCCCCTCCCACCGACTCAAAGCCTATTCCATTAATCATCGTCCTGCATGGCTACCGCTCGAACTCCTTTCTCCAAAAAACCTATTTCCGATTTGAAAACCTCCAATCACCTAAAAACCCATTTCATCTCGTTTACCTCGAAGGTTCAAAGGATGAGGCAGGAGATCGTTTCTGGAATGCCTCCCCTTCCTGCTGTAACTTTCACAAAGCCTCCACCGACGATGTCGCGTACATTTCTCAAGTAATCCTGGCTCTAAAAAGGAAACTGCAGGTCTCAAAGGTTTTTATCGTCGGTCACAGTAACGGAGGATTCATGGCCTACCGGATGTTATGCGAGCGGGGTGACCTCATTAATTGGATCGCTTCTCTTGATGTGATGGACTCACC
>CAYOJT010000238.1:0-4802 GCA_964404365.1 uncultured Bacteriovoracaceae bacterium | reverse complement strand
AGAAATCCATCCGAAGATTTCGAATAGAGAAAACGAAGTGCGAGAGTTTGAATGACTCCCCCACGCGCCGCCATTACTCGGCCGTACCTTCTGGTGATGCGCCGTCAGTCGTCTTCTTCATCTGAGGGAAAAGAATCACGTCACGAATCGAAGCGGAATCCGTGAAGAGCATCGTGAGGCGATCAATCCCGATTCCCTGACCCGCAGTAGGCGGCATCCCGTACTCGAGCGCAACACAGTAATCTTCATCGTGCTCACAAGCTTCGGCGTCTCCTGCGGCTTTTGCTTCGGATTGCTTTAAGAAACGATTCCGCTGATCGATCGGATCATTCAACTCGCTAAACGCGTTCCCCATCTCGCGTCCGTAAACGAAGACTTCGAAACGATCCACGGTGAACGGATCCTTTTCGTTGAGTCGCGCAAGAGGCGAGACGTCCGTCGGATACTGGGTGATGAAAGTAGGCTGAATGAGTTTTGCTTCAACTTCCGCGTCGAAAATCGCCATCTGAAGTACGCCGGTCGGGCTCTTCGGATCCATATGGATGTCCTTCGACTTGCCATAGGCGAGAAGCGCATCTCGGTCGCGAATTTTGGACTTATCCTTGAAGGCCGAATACTTGACGATCGAGTCTTCGACGGAGATCCGCTCCCATTTTCCACCGAGTTCGATTTCAGTCCCTTGATAAGTAATCTGAGTTTTCCCGTTCAACTTCATCGCGATTCTCTGGAAGAGCTGTTCGGTCAAATCCATGAGGTCTTCATAGGTCGCATAGCTCATATAGAATTCGAGCATCGTGAACTCTGGATTGTGTTTGATCGATACCCCTTCATTTCGGAAGTTTCGATTGATCTCGAAAACGCGCTCAAATCCGCCCACAACGAGTCGCTTCAGGTAAAGTTCAGGCGCGATACGCAGGTATAAATCCATATCGAGCGTATTGTGATGAGTGATGAACGGACGTGCAGTGGCTCCGCCTGCAATCGGGTGCATCATCGGGGTCTCAACTTCCATGAAGTCGTGCTCTTTAAAAAACGCACGAATTTCATCGACGATGAGTGATCGTTTCCTGAAAGTTTCTCGCGACTCTTCCGTCACGATCAAATCCACGTAGCGTTGACGGTAGCGCATCTCGATGTCCTGAATGCCGTGAAATTTTTCGGGCATCGGATGAAGAGATTTTGTCAGGAGGGTTAACTGATCGAGTTCGACTGACAATTCGTTCGTGCGAGTCTTGAAGAGTTTTCCTTCCGCATAAACGATATCGCCGAGATCCATCTCGCTTTTGTACTTTTCGTACGCAGCATCGCCCAGTTTATCCTTAGCGACGTAAAACTGGATAACGCCCGAGCGATCACGAACACGAACAAATGCGGCTTTTCCGAAATCCCGAATGGCAAGGATTCGTCCCGCGATCGAAGCGCGGACGGGAGCTGCGTCCAGTTCCTCTTTCGTTTTAGCGTCGTAGGCTGCGTGGAGTTTTTCAGCGAGGTCTTTTGGATTGAACCCGTTTTTATAGGGGTTTTCACCCTGAGCGCGAATCTTCTGCATCTTCTCGAATCGGACGCGGACTTGTTCGGGAAGGAGGGAAAGATCAGTCGTGCTCGTACTCATAAAGAATTAGTGTCCTTGTGCTTCTAAATATCTCTCGGCATCAATCGCAGCCATACAACCGGTTCCAGCAGCAGTAACCGCTTGGCGATAGATATGATCTGCCACGTCTCCTGCCGCAAAAACGCCAGGAATATTCGTGCGAGTCGTTCCGGGTTCTACGATCAAATAACCGTTTTCATCCGTTTTCAAAATATCGCGGAAAGGCTTCGTGTTTGGCTCATGTCCAATCGCAATGAAAAGTCCCGTGACTTTCAATTCGCTCTTTTCGCCTGTTTGAAGGTTTTTCAAACGAAGGGCTTCCACGGCTTTGTCACCGAGTACTTCTTCAACACCCGTGTTCCAGATGACTTTGATCTTTGGATTCTTCAGCGCCTTATCTTGCATGATTTTCGAAGCACGGAAGGAATCACGGCGGTGAATGAGGGTAACGGATTTTGCAAAGCGCGTGAGGAAGGTTGCCTCTTCCATTGCTGTGTCCCCGCCCCCCACGACCGCGATGTCTTGGTTCCGGAAAAAGAAACCGTCACAGGTTGCACAGGCGGAAACGCCTTTGCCGTAATATTTTTTCTCCGTTTCTATGCCGAGCCATTTCGCGGAAGCTCCAGTCGCAATGATTACGGTTTGTGTCGGAATACTCGAACCGTCTTCAAAATGAAGCGTATAAGGTTTTTTCGAAACATCGACGCGAACGACGCGACCCACTTTGAATCGCGTGCCGAAACGTTCGGCCTGTTTCCGGAATTGAGCCATGAGTTCTGGACCCATCACGCCTTCGGCGAATCCAGGATAGTTCTCGACATCACTCGTAATCGTGAGCTGCCCGCCTGGTTGTTCACCTTCTACGATCAGAGGATTTAAGTTCGCGCGAGCCGTATAGATCGCAGCGGTTAAGCCAGCAGGACCCGTACCTAAGATGACGACGTTTTCGACGGACATGCGTCTGCCCTTTCGAGGTTACGAACGGTTCTAAGTGAAAAAAGATTTCGATGGACCGGATCGACGCTTAGTCGATGTTTCCGTCGCGGATCTCTTCAAGAAGTGTATCGAGGCTCACGAAATCAGCGTTAGCGGAATCGTCAGGAAGTTCTTTCGCGTTCTTTTCGACTTCTTCCTGCTTAAGGGTTCCGCGCGAAACTGCGCGCTCGATTAAACGGGAGTCGAATTTTTTTTGTACGGATGCGTCATGAAGAAGTGTCATAGGGGTCTTAAATATGCGATTTCAAAGGCAGCGTCAACGCGTGGGTTCTCCCGCGAGCTTAAAAATGCGCAGCGTTAAGTCCCTGATCTTCCAATAGAGAAAACAAAAACCCCCCCGATCGATGCAAACATCGTCGGGGGTTTTATTCAACTCCGTTGGGTTTAGTTCAAATTAATCCGCATTTGGGCTCCGGGAGAAGAATCGCTCACCTTTGCGCTCAGAATGTATTCCCCGGCCGGAGCATCGTCTTGAACCAAAACGCCGGTTTGGCCAGAGGAGCAAGCCCCGACTGCGATGGATAACGTCACGGTAGGTTGGCTCGAATTGAAAGGGACAATATTTCCAGCCAGATCACGCTGAGTGATTTCAACGTTCAGATTCGATTTGTGAGTGACGTAATTTGCAAAAATAATCGCGATGCTCAATTTATGGTCAATCGGCAATCCCGAAGTATTCCAGTAATTGTAAGCATCCCACAGTCCGATGACATCACTCACTCCATCGTAAGGAGCGTAATACTTTGCGGTGTATTCGTTTCCACACAGACTACTTGCGGACTTCACAGGTTTGCCGGCAAATGCCGATGCTGAAAAAGCCAAAAGTCCGAAAATAACGAGCGCGTTTTTCAAATTCATTTTTTCCTACCTTACGTTCAATTTTTTTGGTGTGTCGTCGATGACCTATATTTCGATTCTGGATATTCCCCATCCACCCAAAGTAAACGATCGACCCGCACGATTCGTTTCCAAGGGTTTCAAATTTTATTAGTCTAATGATTTGAGGGATATAAGCGCAGATTCAGGCTCAGTAGCCAATGCACGAATCAATGCCAGGTCTTTGGGCCTGAGTCTCTGTCATCGTCTGGATTATTCACGATGAGCTTCAAATTGCCCTTTTTATCGAATCGCTTGATGAGTTTAGGCTTCCGACCAGAGCCGCCACCTGAGGATTTCGTCGCGCGCATTTTCTTTTCGATCATGAGAAAGGCAAACGCGGCCGCCATGCCAGAGAGATGCGCAACACTGGAGAGTGAATTTCGGGAAGAGGACATTGTAGTGAGAAATTCGACCGCCGCTAGAACGACGACGAAGTGTTTTGCCTTCATCGGAAACAGCATCATGAAAAGCAAAACGCGCTCTCGGTACAAGAGACCGTACGCGAGCAGAATTCCGTAGATGCCTGCCGAAGCGCCCACAAGCGGCATCGCCAGACCTTCAGCTCCTCGGCCCCAAATCTGAATTCCGAGGTAGATGATCCCAGCCGTCGTCGTACAGGTGAAGAAAAAGAAAATGAGCTTCTTTTTTCCGAACGCAATTTCGAGTTCAGGCCCGATGAAAGCGAGCATGAGCGCATTCAACACGAAATGCGAAAGGTCGTGGTGAAGAAATGGATAAGTGAAGATCTGCCAAATCCGACCATGATTTACAAAGCCATCGGGAACAAGACCGAACCAAGACTCCAATGCGCCTGCACCGATAACGAGTTGAATGAAAAATATGATCGCAATCGCGACCAGAAATTGTTTAATGAGCGGGGTAAGCCGAATCGGATTCATTTCGAGGGCTCCATCACTTCGATCAGCATCCCTCCAGCCGAAGCCGGATGAATAAAATTAATTCTCATCGAATGCGCCCCAAGCTTTGGCGCCGGATAGATCAGGCGATAACCTTCTTGGGCTAACTTCGCGCAAAGAGCATCCAAGGTCCCCCGCTCGACCAAAAATGAAAGGTGATGGATGCCGGGTCCACGCTTATCAATGTACTTTTGGACTGTGCCGGCTGGATCAGTCACTTCCAAAAGCTCGACAGATGCCGGCACCACGGGAAGAGGAATGAAATGCGTAACCACGCCTTGATCTGGAACTGCTTCCGTATGATCAACGCCTAGCCCCAGAATCGAAAAAAGTTTCTTCATCCCGGGTAAATCGGAAACCGCGACACCGATGTGGTTCAAAGAGATTTTAGTTTGTGGAGATTTGGGGTTCGACCCTTG
>CAYOJT010000237.1:0-4816 GCA_964404365.1 uncultured Bacteriovoracaceae bacterium | reverse complement strand
AGGCTTTGGGTGGCAATACGGAAAGCGCTCCGGCGATAACGTCGGTGGAGGCTTCACGAAAACTTTTTCCCGCGGACTCTATTTCGAGAGCTCCTTTCGCTACGGAAAAGCCGCTGGCTGGCAATTCGGTCCAGTCATCCAAAAAATGTTCGTGGGTGACGTCGGCCTAGGACAAAATCCTACCCTACCAGGTTCCGATACCCCTCAGGCTTTCTTAGCGGGCGCCCAGATTTTCTACGAGATCCCAAAGACCGATTACCGCATGCGATTCGGGGGTCGCTGGCTCACGGATTTGAATATCGATAATCGAACGGTCCATATTTATCAGGCATCCTTTGAAATCGGGTGGCCACTCGGGAGCACAAAAGTTACGACCATTCCGCGCTACCAACGCTTAGCCGGATACCAAGTCATCACGAAAGATCGGGCCACCCAGCGCGTGAAACTTGTGATCGACGCTCGCCGAATCGAATTCGATTACGACCAGGCGACCATTCGCCCCGAGGCCCACGCAAGACTTTCTCGCCTGGGTCGCTTCTTAGCCGCAAATAGAGAAAACTGGGAAAAGCTCATGATCTCAGGCCACACCGACGAACGCGGAACGGTCGAGTATAACCAAAAACTCTCCGAGAATCGTGCTCGTGCTGTGCTCGATGTGATGGTTGTATCGGGCGTGCCCCGCGCGAAAATGAAATCTCAAGGATTCAGCGAAAACGTCCCGATCGATCCAGGCCACAACGAGTACGCGTGGCAAAGAAACCGCCGCGTTGAATTCGAATTCACAGGCGTTCGCGATATGGATCTCATCATCGATGGCGTAAACCAGTCGACGGATGATCAGAACGCTGAAGGAACTGAATAAGTCTCTTTAAAACCAAAAAAGGGAGCCTCGGATAAATCTTCCGAGGCTCCCTTTACTTTTTATCTCGATCGAAAATTACTTCTTCGTTTCACAGATGAATTCGACGCGGCGATTTTTCGCCATTTCGGCCTTATCGGTGAACTTCGGACGCGTGTGGCCGAAACCTTGGGCCTTGATCATCGATCCATTGATCCCTTTTTTAGCCAAGTAAGCCTTCACGGAATTCGCGCGAGCTTGAGAGAGTTTCATATTCTTCTCGGGAGCACCGATCGCGTCGGTGTGCCCTTCGACCGCAAGGGACGCGATTTTCGATTGATTTTCTTTCACGACGCTTGCCACATCATCGAGAAGTTTTTCGGAGTCTTTCGTGAGTTTTGCGCTTCCGAGTTGGAAATTGATCGTCTCGGCGATCTCGATGACGGTCTGGTGAGTTGTTGCATCGGTCGTGAGCTTTGCTTTCTTTTCAGTAGCCGTTGCGACCTGAGTTTGGGTTTGAGCAGGAGCTGCTGCTACTGGGGCTACTTTTTCTACTGCTGCCGTCGTTCCAGTCGTGCAGGTATTTAATGGATCATGACGAAAAAGGTAGTTTCCAACACCACAGCGCGCGATCGTCATTTCATGATCACCGGTGCGAACGCCGTATTTATTCATTTCCATTTGTGCGCAGGAAGAAAGCGCGAATGCGGCCACAGCTGCTAAAGCAATATTCAGTTTCATAAGCTCTCCTTGAGAAGTACTTCTTTTGGGTTAAAGGTAAGCACCGATGAAACTGAAAAGTCCCCCGGCTTTCAAGTGAATTCGAAGAGGAGGTCCTAAACGTGACACGTCGTTTCAGGATTAGATCTAGACGGAATGCCAGCTTTCACCCAGAATTAAGGCATGAGCCAAATGAAACTTCTCGGTGAACGGCGGTTTGGTCCGCTCTTTCTGACCCAATTTTTGGGCGCGTTTAACGACAACTTTTTTAAAAACGCGCTCATTATCCTCATCGTCTTTCGCGATCTGCATATTTTCGGAATCCCTCCGGCTCAAATGGTGGCGGCTGCGGGCGGTGTTTTCATTCTCCCCTTCTTTCTGTTTTCCGCGACCGCGGGCCAGCTTGCGGACAAGTACGAAAAGGCGCAGCTCATTCGATTCACAAAACTGCTCGAGGTCGCAATTGCAGGCGTGGCTGTTTTTGGTTTCGTTTTCGAGCACCATTCATTTCTGTTCTTCTGCCTCTTTCTCTTGGGCGTTCAGGCGACGCTTTTTGGTCCGCTGAAATATTCCATTCTCCCTCAACACTTGGGCGAAAAGGACCTCGTAGGCGGAAATGCGCTCATTGAAGCGGGGACTTTTCTTGCGATCCTGCTTGGAACAATTGCGGGCGGAATTCTTATTTCGATTCCTGAGAGCGGCCCGAAGTGGGTTGCTGCGGGTCTTCTGGTGATCGCGCTGGCAGGTTACTTTTCGGCTTGGCAAGTCCCCGTCGCAGAATCTACGGACCCCAAACTTAAAATTGACTGGAATCCTGTCCGTCCGACCGTCACGATCTGGAAACACATGAGTAAAAACCGCCCGGTTTTTCTCTCCGCGCTTGGGATCAGTTGGTTTTGGTTTTTCGGAGCGTGCATGCTCTCGATTTTCCCGAACTGGTGTAAGGATCTCCTACAGGCTGACGAGTCCGTGGTGACGTTATTTCTTGCAATTTTTTCTGTCGGAATCGGCATTGGGTCGCTGCTTTGTGAAAAGCTCTCCGTCCATCGACTCGAACTTGGCCTCGTTCCGTTTGGTTCGATTGGGCTCTCTGTTTTTACCGCGTGGCTTGCGACTTCCGGAAAACTTCCCTTTGATGGCTTAGGTGAAGGCGGTCGAATGACCGCAGTTCAGTACCTGACGACGCCGCATGGGCTTCTGGACATTTCGAAGCTTCTTCTTCTATCGGTTTTCGGCGGGTTCTACACGGTCCCCCTCTACACGCTCATTCAGGAGCGATCCGAGCCCGCCTATCGATCCCGAATTATCGCAGGCCTGAATATCATTAACTCGGGTTTCATGGTCGCTGCTGCAATCATGCTCATGGCGATGAATGCGCTCGGCTACACGCTCGTTTCAACTTTCATTTTGCTCGCGCTCTTAAATATTGGAGTGGGCTTTTATATCTACAGCCTTTTACCCGAATTTCTCTATCGCTTCGGAGTGTGGGTCTTGGGTTCAATGATGTACCGAATTCGGGTCGTCGGACGCGAAAACATTCCGACCACAGGTGGCGCTTTCATCATCGCAAACCACGTGAGCTTCGTGGATTGGCTCCTTCTCGCCTCTGCGACGAATCGCCCGATTCGCTGGGTGATGGACTATAGCTATGTGTTCAAGCCGTTTCGGTACTTCTTCCGAAAATATAAGGTGATACCGGTCGCGGCGAAATCCGAGGATCCGAGCATTCTCGTGAAAGCTTATGAGCAGATTGCTTTTGAAATTAAAGACGGAGAAATGGTGGGAATCTTTCCCGAAGGGGCGATCACGCGCGATGGGAAACTCAGTCCATTTAAACGTGGAATCGAAAAGATGCTCGCAGCCACCCCTGCGCCTGTGGTGCCGATCGCGATCCACGGAATGTGGGGAAGTTTTTTCTCGAGAAAAGACGGCCCCGCGGGGCAGAAGGTCCCTAAACGATTCTGGTCGCGCGTCACGCTCGAGATTGGACCTGCGATCCCGCCTGAGCAGGCTACCGCAGAACATCTCCAGGGCGTGCTGGAGTCGATGTTAAAAAGCGGCCCGAAACTCCCGCGCACTCCCGTTTAAGTCGAAAGCTCAGCGCGGGATGCTGTTTCTGGAGTCGGATTCTCAACGTCCGCTCTCATCATCGCTTCCATTTGTTCAGCAAGTTCGCGCGACGCCTGAATGAAGCTATCTCGATCTCCGTCTTCACGATATTTTTTCGAAAGCTCTAAGATCACGTTGTCGTTATGAAAGCGGAAACAATTCGCAAGCTCCGTCGCACGTTCTTCCGGAACTCCAAAAGCCTCGAGTAAATCACTGCCCAGTGCGAGCGCACTTCCTGAGGTCTCGATCGAAACCTTAGAAGCCCCGAGTTGTAAGACCTTATAAGCATGCAAACGATCAAAAACACGCGCGAAGATCTGGAGGGACGGATAAGCGTGCCTCACCTCTTCCACAATCTTCAGAGTAGTTTCCGGCTCATCGACCGCTATCACAAGCGCCCTTGCGTTTTCGATACCCGCCGCCCGAAGGAGATCGAGATTCGTTCCATCTCCAAAGTAAGCGCGAATCCCAAATCGAGTCATGATGTCGATCTGTTCTGAATCCATATCCAAGACCGTGCATCGGACGCCTTGAGACCGTAGGAAGCGACTGAGCGTCTGTCCAAACCTTCCAATCCCAATCAGAAGTACGGGGTTTTCGCGTTCTTTTTCATCCACCACATCGGCCAGCCGCTCCGGTTTTTGATCGAGATCACAATCCAGGCGAGACATTCCGTGGGTGATGGTAAAACCGATCAGGATCGGCGCCAGAGCCATGGAGAGCGCGATCGAGACCGTGAGGAGCTGCGCGGTCTCGGGCGAAAGAATCGATCCCGCCTGAGTGATTAAAACAAACGCAAACTCCCCGCCCTGAGCAATCGAAACGGCAAAGAGCAGACTCTCCGGCGCTCGAAGCCGAGACCCTCGCCCTAAGGCATAAACAAGAAGTCCTTTCAGGATCACAATCCCCGCAATCGTCATTAAAACGTCGAGCGGTCGATCTCGGAGAAGCGTGAACTGGATGCTTGCACCGATCGTGATGAAAAATAAGCCAAGCAGAAGACCCTTGAAGGGCTCCAGATCCGCTTCACGACGGGACACACGGTCGTGTCGAGCATCATCCCGACCACGACGCCCAGCGCGCCGGCGATGACGAGGGTCGTCACTTTATCTCTGGCCGGGCGATCCGATCCGATCAGTCGTCCGGCCA
>CAYOJT010000236.1:0-4816 GCA_964404365.1 uncultured Bacteriovoracaceae bacterium | reverse complement strand
TCATCGTAATTCGTGCGGTACCCGTACTTGTAAAATTGTTCGTTGTAGTACGCCGGATAATTGTATCCGTTCTGTGTGTAGTGCTCGTCGCCCGGCTGGTAATAATAATTTTGATTACCGTTTGGATAGTTTGTGTTTTGAGTGTAGTTCTCGCTTTTGCTGTACTGGTTGTTACGCCAATCCGTTTGCGGATTGTTTTTCGTTGAAGCGCAACCCACGGCCAACAGTAAAATCAACAGCCCGGAAAAAATCCTTTTTTTCAT
Source organism: uncultured Bacteriovoracaceae bacterium (assembly GCA_964404365.1). Taxonomy (GTDB): domain Bacteria; phylum Bdellovibrionota; class UBA1018; order UBA1018; family UBA1018; genus JACMQW01. Next base: position 4,553 of record CAYOJT010000236.1, on the reverse strand, counting down.
TTCCATCTCCTAAAAAGTTTAAGTGAAGGATAGAGCGTAACACTTCGGAATTTTTAAAAAACAGTTGGTTTTTTGACCCGAGTAAGTCCTAAGAACAGGGGAGTCTGAGCTGAGTAATTGACGACTCTGTTCAAAAGAAATGAGTTGTGGGTAAGTGAGTTAAGAGCTTGAGATTATTGAAGGCTCCAACGAGAATTGAATCGACTTCTCACGACGGCCGAACTTTAAAAAGGAAAGCGACCTTTATGACGGGTGCAGCAAACGAAGTAACTCTCCAAAACTTTGAATCCGTGGTTGATTCGCATCCTGTGGTCATCTTGGATTTCTGGGCGGAATGGTGTGGCCCTTGTAAGGTTTTTAGCCCTGTTTTTGATCAGATGGCGGAACACCATCCTGAAGTTTATTTTGGTAAAGTGAATACCGAGACTTCGAAGGATTTGGCCGAAGCTTTTCAGATTCGTTCAATCCCAACGCTCATGGCCTTTATTCGCGGTGAATTGGTGTTTGAACAACCCGGATTGTTACCGCCGCAGGCGTTCGCTACTTTGATTGATAAATTGAAGGAGAAGGCCGCTTCGCAGGGCTGAGGTGGTTTTCGTTTCATCTCGTTTCATGGAGCCGATGGGCGGGATTGAACCGCCGACCTACGCTTTACGAAAGCGTTGCTCTACCACTGAGCTACATCGGCACCGATGAATCGATTGGAGCTTTTTAACTAACGGATTTTAGTCGAATCTTCTACGCGAAAATCCTAAACCCCGCGCCACAACGCGGCGCGCGAGCCCTGGTTTAGGGGGTTAACCCGTCGATATAATTGCGGATGAGTTCGACCTCTGCGGGCGAGAGCCCTGGCTTTCGCTTCGGCATTCGGCCGTCCCGAACCTCAATGTAGAACGGCGATTGATCCGAGCGGCCAGGCAGGATCATCAGTTCCTCGAGCTCGTTCTTCGCGGCGAGAAGATTAGGTTCCGTATCGAAGTTGTTATGGCAACGCAGACACTGATTATCAATAATTGCAGTCTTCAACTGAGCAAAAGTCACTCGCGGAGCGGGTGCGGGTTCAGGGGTCGAGGTTGGAGTGGGCGTAGCCGACGGCTCAGGCTGAGCATTCAAATTGAGGATGTAGCTGCGAAACATTTCCACGTCGCCAGTTTGAAGCCTAGGCTTCCCTCGCGGCATTCTTCCGCTCTGCACCCACGTAAAAAGACTCGAGAGTTCCGGTCGACCTGCGACTACGATCGGATCACCCGCGGATCCAATTGAGTTTAAAAGTTCTCGCTCGGATCCAAACTCTTGATGACAGCTAAAACACTGCGGCTTTAAAATCGCGTCGCGGAGTACAGCGTAGGTGACATCCCGTTGAGAAAAGGTGCCCGGGGTCCTTCCGTACAAGAGGGACTCATCCGTGCCCTGGCCTTGGCCGCAAGCCGAAAGCGTAAGAACGGAAATCAAAAATAAACTAAAGCTGAGCAAAGACCTGAACAACATAAGTCGTCTCTCCCCAGGTGTGAGCCGATCGCGTTCGTTCCATGGATGCGATCAGGGATGTTTCAGAAATCGGCTTAAACTGAAATCCGACCCCGTGTCTTTCTCCATCCGATTTGAAGGGCTCGCCGATATGATAGGCTTCATAACGATAGCGAATCGTGAGTGATTCGATGGGTTGATAGAAGGGCTCCAGGTACGTGACGGCCTGAAGAAACGAGCTACCCGTCGAAACCGATCGGTGAGTCCACTGAAACGCACCTAAAATTCCCCAATTTTCGTTCAATGCACCCCGAGCAAAAAGATCCGTGGAAAATCGACCCATCGTTTTCGACTTTCCATAACTCGAGTTGATGCCAGCTGACAGGAGATCGAATAGTTTCCACTCCGAGCGGGCGTATCCGCCCCACTCGCGGGCCTGTGCGTTTTCCTCTCCGCTCGGTCCGAACGCTCCGACAATAATTTCATGACTATCCGTCGTAAATTCCCCCCGGATCTGCGACGGATAGTCGGTCACGCCTTGGCGTGAAAGCGATCTTAGGTATCCCGTATGATCGTCTGAGTTAATTCCGCGCGGGAAAAAATCCCGTCCTGCTAAAATCCGAATGCGATCATTCAACCGTCTCTCAACATAGAACTGTCTGAGGAGAAAGCTTCGGCCTAAAACACCCTCAGGAGCGTTAGCGCGATTTCGAACGCGCTCGGGCACCATGCCGAGAGTGATCAGCGAGCTCCAGCCATTCTTTTCGGCGCGAGCAGAGGCATCCAGTTGCATGAGGAAGTTGTCGTGCCGAGTATCACTTCGAATCCACAGGTAGCGCGCAAACGCGTTCGCGTTGATCCAGTTTTCGGAGGGGTTTTCATCGGCGCGGCGATAGAGTGCGAGACTTGTGCGAACGCTCTTTCCGTAAGGACTCAGTAAGCCTGCACCGAGTGAATTCACATGGCAGGCCTTACACTGAACATAGCCGAGACGAATCATCTCCGAGTAAGCGCGGGCTTCAGGGATAGGGGACAGGAGAACCGCCAAACTCAGAACCAGGCTCACTCGTGATAAGTACCGGCCCAAGAGCGTCATGGAGACATTTTACCTACCGTCGAAACTCTGAGTGTTACGCTGTCCTGCACGGTCACGCCCATGTGGGAAGGGGGAGTAATCCCGAAGTCAGTCAGTTTTACTTCACCCGCACACTCGAGAGAAACTTCGCCATCCTTCTGAGTCGCCTTACAGAGAGGTTTGAAGGTGCCATCCTTTCCGTGCATCGAAAGAGAAGCGTTTGCGAACGTTTCAGCTCCCGAAAGCGGGAATGGCGAAAGGAGAGTAAATCGGATTTCAGGGAGTTGACCATCCGCCGTTTTGAAAATTTTCTCCCGCATGTGTTCATCCCGGAGGGAGAGTCCAGTTTCCAAGTTTTTCACATCGAGTTGGGTCTGAAATTTTGAAATTTCATTTTTCTGAATTTCGACTTCAGCCGAAAGGTTCGATGCGTTTTTCCCTTTTACCGACACAGCTGAAAGGTTCGTCTTTGCGACAAACTCGACCTTCTGAACGGGCAGGGTTGCTGCCTGTGTGCTCGGTAGCAGTCCTAGAAAGAGAAGAAGACTGAGATTTTTTTCCATGATGAGCAGTCCTTATTTAAATTTCGTATGCCCCTCTTTCATGATCGTTTTTAAATCGGTCATGAAAGAGGCAGCTTTCGAGGCGTCGCTTTTCAAAAACGCGTCCTGAAGAAGGATGGAGTCGAGCGCGACCAGAGTGAGGAGGCGTTGAAAATCCAGGACCTGCACTGGATCTGAAACGGGAGGCAGTTCAGCTGCCTGCAGCGCAAGCTTCCGTAGATTACTAGCCGCGAGCGCAGTTTCAGGAGTGGGGTTTGCGAATCCGGAATTAATTTTCACGAATTCGGTTTTCATGTTCGACATGATTTCCTTTAGGTCATCGGCTGAAGCTAGGGAGGAAAATCCGAAGCCGCATATCAGAAGGAGTGGAATGATTTTCGAAGTCAGGTGTGGGGTTCTCATAAAGATGGATCTCGCTTTCACTTCTCCTTGAAACCACGTTTTGGCAGGCGCTTATAGCCGCTATATAGAATATTCGTTATTCCAAATAAGAATATTAGGAAAAGTTTAAACCATAGGCTAAAACGGCTTCATGCCTCGCCAAAAAACGTCACCGCTTTCGAACCCTATTCTTCAACCCGAAGTGGAAATCTTCCTCGAGTGCTTCCGCTCGGGGAACCTCAGTCGCGCGGCAGAAAGCCTTTCGATTTCACAAGCTACGGTGTCGAAAGCGATCGCGAAGCTTGAAAAACGTTTGAAGACGAAGCTCCTGTCGCGAGGGCCACGAGGAATGATTTTCACACCGAGTGGTGCCCATTGGCTCCGCGTCTTCGAATCCCTTCGCGCGTCGGTGAGCTCAGGATTTGTTGGTGAAGCGGTGACGCGAAGTGTTGTTATGGGCTTGCACCAGAGCTTGGCGATGGAAGTTCTACCCGGATTACTGCCTCGCCTTCGCGCAGCTTTCCCGGGGACAGACTTTCAATTTCTCTTTGCTCCTTCTATCGAAATCGCTCGAAAAGTCGCCGCGCAGGAAATCGATTTCGGACTTGCAGTAAATCCCCCGCGTCGTCAGCAGATGATCATCCGAAGAATAAAAGAGGACACGGTTTCGATTTATCGAAATGCGCCGAGATCCAAACAAGAAGGCTTTAGCGTTCTCCTCGTTCACCCCGACATGATCTACTCCGCTCGTGTTCAGAGAGAAATCGCGAGCCAAACTGAAGTCATGCAGATTCAAGATTACGAAGTGATCGCAGAAATCGTTAAGACGAATCCGACGTATGGTGGCGTCCTTCCCGAGGGCATCGCGAGGAGGCATTCGCTCAAGGCGCAGGGCGATCCCCTTTTTCACGTACAGATCGCGCTCGTCGGTCACGAAGATCGAGTAGAGCGTTCTTGGGTCAGCCGATTGGAAAGGGAAGCGAAAGCCGCATTTTTAGAGGACGATCAAAAGCGGTCGTAGGTCGAAGAGTCTCTCGTGCTTGTAATGTCCCAGTACATCCGATTCC
>CAYOJT010000235.1:0-4847 GCA_964404365.1 uncultured Bacteriovoracaceae bacterium | reverse complement strand
GTGTCGGATCCAATCCCCAATCTGAATCGGCCGATCGAGATAGAGGTAAAACCCTGAAAACAGATTCCCAAGCGTATCTTGGAGCGCAAGACCTACCGCCAAAGACCCCACTCCCAGTGAAGCCAAGAGCGGCGTAATCGAAACTCCAACCGCATCCAACGCAAAGAGAAATCCAAAGGAATAAACCAAGAGTTTCAGAAAAATAAAAACGAGCGTCCTTAAGTTCGGAGCAAGCTTCTCCACGACTTTCGGACTCTCGTTTATTACTCCCAAAATACTATTGAGGCACCAAACGACGATCCAGACCGCGATGAATGATATGGCTTTTGAATACGCCGGGTGTCGGTGTTCTAGCGGCACGAATTCGAGCACAAAGTGACCCGAAAGTATGACGAGAAGCAAAACGGTCTGAAACCAGATTTTTCGAAGAACTTGGGAAAGAAATGAAAAGGCTGTTGCGTCAGGAATCATAATGAAGATGCTAACTGGAATCGCCCGATTTCTCCCCTTGAAAATCGCGTCCCGGCCTCATTATCTTGAGTCTATGAAGAAATTCCTCGCGACGGCCCTGACGTTCCTTTTTACTCTGAGCGCATTTGGTGCCGACTTTTCGGGGCACTGGGAAGGCGACGGCTCCATCACCGCCTTCGAAAGCTCTAGATTCCTCCAAGGAAAGTGCGCGGTCGTGAGCCTGGATGTGACAGTTTCGGCCAGTACGATCGATTTAAAGGCGTTCGAGTTTCAATGCGATCACTACTGGAGTTCTTACGGTCCGGGCGAGGCTGTGATCGTTGGGAAAGACATCATGTATGAAGGATTCAAAATCGGAGAAATCGATTCAAATCACGTCGCCATCGAATTCGCGCTCAATGGGAAATACTCGGAAAAATTACTCGCATCGGTGGAATTGGGAACTGGCTTGCTTCATATTGAACACGCAAGTTTTGAAGACACGGGATCCTGGACTCGCGAAATCCATCACGACGTGAGATTACGAAAAAAGTAAACTATGGGTCGATGAGGGCCTGAAGGCAGCTCTCAAGCGCAGCACAAGTCACTCCACCCACCAGAACGTCTTTTTGCCTACTCTGCTCGCCGCGAATCAGGGAAACCGAAGACGGTTTAATGGGTCTGAGCAATTTTTTCAAAAAACGAAGCAGCTCTTCGTTCGCTTCGCCATCGGCGGGAAGCGCGTGAATTTTAATTTTTAAGCGGTGAGAGTCTCCATCCGGCACTTCGCCCACAACTTCGGATTTCGAAGCCTTGGGCTGAGCAAGCACCCGAATGATGACCCCATCTTTATGAGGAGAGAGAAAGCTCAGAGTTTGTAGCCTTCTTTTTCGATGATCGCTTTAACAGCGTTCATATCCACGGCGCCCTCTTTCGTTTCGAGCGTCACTTCTCCGAGTTCTTTTTTCGCGTTCTTGATCTTCACTTCGCAGCGCTTGTAGGCAGGATTCTTACAGAGAGCTGCACGAACGGAGTCAGCACACGATTCGCAGTGCATACCCTTCACCTTGAAGGTCTTCGTCTCGGCTGAGGCCGCAACTGAAACGAAAAGAGCCATTAAAACCAATGAGGATTTTTGAAATTTATTCATGATTTGATCTCGACTTTCCCAGTGAATCTAACCTAAACAGAGGGAAATGGCCATGCGATCTATCCTCATCGAGCCGCACTTCTTTTCAGATGCAAAGAAGCTGAGACAGCACTTTGACTCGCGATTCCAAAATCCTCGCGATACGAAGAGCGAACGCTTTGTTTGGGATTATTGGCATATTGAGGACCAGTACACTTTAATCCGGACACCCGCTCGCTATTTCTTCCCGAAGCCTCTCTTTCAAAAGCTGGAGAGCGCACTTCTTGATTACGGCGCAAACGTTTTAGGTTGCCATGGCATTTCTGACCCTTGGATCAGCTATTACATCGACGGCTGCGGCCAGAACCTCCATGCCGATAATCCTCATGGACCCTGGGCATTCGTATTTAGCCTGACAAACTGGGACCGACGTCAGTTCACCGGCGGCGAAACCCAGGTCGCACGCCCTCAACTCCTCGATTACTGGACCCGATTTAGCTCGGAAGTCGGTACGGAGTATCGTGACCTCATCGAAGAAATTCCTGCGAAATTTAATCAACTCCTGGTTTTTGATCCAAGAATCCCCCATGGCGTAAAACGGGTCGCGGGTGTTCGCGATCCGAGAGAAGCTCGAATCGCGATCCATGGTTGGTTCACAGAGCCGCGCCCATTTGTGAAGGGTGCGCTTTCGAAAAATACTTCGCTTTTAAAAAAAACCGAGAAAGAATTAAACGACGCACTCGAGTGGATCGGCGAGCCGCTTTCGGAACTCGGACGACTCCACGGCACGGTTTCGGTCCGCTATCAGATTTCGCCTTCTGGATCTGTCGTGAAAAGCACGCTGCTCACAAACACTCTGCTCGATTTAGAATATGCAGGAGTCCGATCTCCTCGTGTCCGGGACGCACTTTCGTTAGTCATGAGCGGCATGAAGACGATTCGGTTCCCAAAAGCGCGCGGAGCGAGCGAAATCATCGTTCCTTTTTTGTTTCGAAGCTGAATCAACCTTTGATTTTTTCGTGAGAAAGCTCATCACCCTCAGCGACACCGCGCTGAATGATTTTTCCAGGAATTCCGACGACCGTGCAGCCGGGCGGAACGTTATCGACAACAACAGAGTTTGAGCCGATACGAGTGCCTGCCCCGATTTCGATCGCTCCCAGAACTTTCGCTCCAGCTCCAATCACAACGCGGTCACGAATCGTCGGATGGCGCTTCGTTCGAGCAAGCGAGGTCCCCCCCAAGGTTACGCCTTGGTAAATGATGACTCCGTCACCTACTTCAGCGGTCTCACCAATGACCACACCCATCCCGTGATCGATGATCACGCGACCCATCTTTGCGCCGGGGTGAATATCAATTCCCGTGATGAAGCGGCTTAATTCCGAAATAAAACGTGGAAGAAGCGGCACTCCCCAATTCCAGAGCGGATGCGCGATCCGATGAAATGCAAGCGCCTTAATCCCTGGGTAAAAGAGTAAAATCTCAAGCGAGTTTCGTGCTGCAGGATCGTATTTTCTATAGTCTGAGACAAGCTTCCACATGACGGGCTTAGAATGGCCCGATTTAAGCCTGGAAGCTACTTCGATTTCTGGGCTTTGTACCAAACTTCGAGGATCTCGAGTTCCTCTTCACCCTTCGGAGTACGTACGGTGACAGCATCACCCACCCGCGCTTGGAGAAGCGCTTTTGCCATAGGGCTCATCCAAGAAATGTAGCCAAGCCCAGGATTCGTTTCATCCATACCCACGATCCGATAAACGCGCTTTTTTCCCTCTTCGTCCGAAATCTTTACCCAAGCTCCGAACAGGACCTGATCGGTGTCTTTCGATTCCGTATCGACCACTTCAGCGGCATCGAGGCGCTTCGATAAAAACCGAATTCGCCGATCGATCTCGCGGAGTTTTTTCTTTCCGTAGAGGTAATCACCGTTTTCAGAACGATCACCATTCGAGGCGGCCCAAGAAACGACCTTCACCACTTCAGGACGCTCTGTGTTAAGAAGGTTTTTTAGCTCAGAACGCAGCTTTTCAGCCCCGGCAGGGGTCATGTAATTTTTAAACCCCGCAGGGAGGGCTATTTCTTCATCTTCCGCACCGTCGTCGAGATCGGGGGCGTCAGATTCCTTGGTGAAGGCCTTACTCATGGCCCCCATGATAGGGGCATAACAATAAAATAAGCAAATCTCACAGCTTGCGAACCGCCCCGCTCCTCCTTAGACTCTAGGAATCCACTATTTAGAACGGATTTGAGAGAGGAAACGAAAATCCATGAAAGCTCTGATCGTCCTGATTGCTGCTACCCTTGTTCTTTCAACCACTGCCGTCCGCGCGGAAGATCCACCACCAGCGCCAGCTGATACTTCAGCGCTTCCAGATTCTCTCCCAGTTCCTGCCGATGAAGGCGCAGCACCTGCAGCTCCAGGAAATCACGCGGCCGCACCAGCCGAAGCCGCTCCAGCAGCCGCAGCTCCAAAAGCTGAGAAACATGCAAAAAAGAAGGCTGCAAAAAAAGAGAAGCACGCCAAGAAAAAAGCGGCCAAAAAAGAAAAGCACGCTAAGAAAAAAGCCGCTAAAAAAGCAGCTCACAAGAAAAAACACCACTAATTCCGCACTCAAAAAACGAGCTCGAATGGGTTTGGGAAACACCCCCACTCTGGCTCAGTCCTAAAAATGCCGAAACTCTGACTCAACTTCGCTCACGCGAATTGAGTGAGCAGTGGCTTGCGCGCGCGGAAATCGCGCTCCAGGAACGCTTAAGTCGCCTCCAAACTCGACGACTCGGGGAGCGATTCGAAGCGAATTTGTTTTCGCTTTTAGAGACCCATCCCGATGTAACGGAGTTTCGATCCAATGTAGCGATTGGAAGGATCGGCGAAGCGGATGCCCTCCTTCGGCTTAAGAACGCCCCCCAGCGCTTGATTCATCTTGAAGTCGCGGTGAAGTTTTACCTCTGCACAGAAACAGGCGGTTCAAGGAACCCGGCCGATTTCATCGGACCTGGTCTAAAGGATTCGCTGGCTAAGAAACTTACCCGGATCGAAGACCACCAGCTTCAGGTCTTAAAACAATCCGAGGATGAATCCCTCCGAGAAGCGGAATCTCAGGCGTGGGTTTCTGGCATCTTATTCTATCGATACGATCGAAAGAGCCGCCTCGGCCAATCCTTCACTTATCCCGAGTCGATCGAGCCGAACCACCTTCGCGGAATTTGGGTTCATGTGACGGACCTTGAAGCGCTCCTGCAGCGACAGAACATCGAAAAAGGG